>JAGGZO010000052.1 GCA_021161995.1 Candidatus Aenigmatarchaeota archaeon | reverse complement strand
AGAAGTTACCGACAATTCTTACCTTCTTGTTTTCAACTTCTTCGACATCGTTGAGTCTTACATGGGTATTTATCCTTACTTGGATGAATTAATTGAATTAATTAAGCTAAATGATTCTAATCCTTCAAAAGATGAAATAGAAGACCCATATATCAAAGACATCGAAGAGGCACTTAACATGCATGCGATTAAATTTAATGAAGACACACCTGAGATAGATAAGTATCAGGTAGAAATATTTAGAGATATACTTAAGAGCGGAAACTATATAGAGATTATAAATTTCTACATTAAAAATAAAAATGTTGGTGTTTTTAATGAGATAGAAAATTTAGAAGCCAGGATTAAAGAGTTAGCTATAGCTCTTAGCTTAGAAAGGGAGATTAATCTTGAACAAGTTGAGGAAGAATACAGGAGTTATGTAAAAAGAAATATCCTCGAACCTCTAAAAACCAAAGATTTCGCAAAGATACTAGGAGAGTTAAAACGTAAGGAAAAACTTGTTAAACTACTTAAGGTGGACGAAGCATATATAAATTCCTTTATTGAGATTGCAGAAAATTATCTTCAATATTCGCGATCAAATCAAAATAACCCTCTTCCTGCAGAAGTTCTAGAGATACTCAGAAAGAGACATAAACTAAGGAGTAATAGCAAAGAGAAGAACATCATGATTAGTGATCCTTACTTGAGGGACTTTGAAGAGACATTGCAGATCAAAGAAGAGAATATCATATTAGAAGCACAGAAGGAAAAAATATTGAATGCTTTAGCTAACTCTAATTTTGAAAATGGGTATTTACCACTTGTAAAATTAGTTGATACACAAAAAGGTGTTCTAAATAGTTTTCCTCACGCACAAGAAGCATATAATGAATTAGAGATTACATTAGTTCTATTGAGTAAAAGCAACGATTATGTTAAAAAAATTGAATCGATGCTAAAGGATAAAAAATTCGGAAAACTTTATGCTGAATTCAAAACCATTGGTATTGATACTCTCTCAGACCGTTTAGACATTGACAGATCAGAAATAAAGAAGTTTTTAAATATTGCAGAGAGATACATGGACCGCAAATCAGAAGAAAAAGAAATTAACGTTAGATGTGATAACGATAGAATTGTCTTTTATATTGGCGATGAATTACAAGGAGAAAAACTATTCATAAAAGGTTCCTTTTTCGACAACAGAGACACAGAGGTATATAGATTAGGTTGGACAAGTGTGGACATTGATTATGACACAAACATTGGTTATATTAAAATGGAGAACAGATTAAACACTTCCAGCTTTTCGAAATTTAAAGGTAGAGTATACGCAGAATGAATAGAATGTTGATACTATTACACATAGATATAAATTAATTTTACCACCATTTAGAGAAAACTTTATAAATTTCCTACTTTTTAATTAAAAAAGAAAGGGGTGATAACATGTCAGATGATACACAAGATAATATTAACCTTACACAAAACGATGTGCGACCAAATCAAAACGCGTCTTCTGAGCAAGATGATCAAGCTCAGGGGCAGACTCTTGAACAGCTAACAAATAGCGAGCTGACACACTTAGGAACTAATACTGGTAATCCATCTATAACACAACTAAATGAGGTAGATAATCAACCAACCAATATGATGCAAGAGGATACTCCATTGGAATCTGTACCAAAAGATCTTTTTGTACCAAAAGATCTTTTAAATACGTTGGGGAGGGCATCATCTACTTACAAACAGGGGATCGTCACATCGACATCACAAAAAAAGAAAACACCATACATGTCAGATTTAATTCAAGCTATTAAGGCATATGAACCAGATACTATATTTGGCAATTCTATTAAAAACGAAATTATGCAAATTCTTGAAGAGGAGGAAGAATACCAAGCATTAAAGGAACTCATATCTCTCATAAGCGAAAGAGCGCTACTCGAAGTTCTATCGGAAGATGTGGTATTAGAGTATAATATGTGGGTTGAGGCTACGAGATTATATGGTTTAATATCGGACAAAGTTAATAGCGGTGAAATTCAACGAAATAGGGGCTATGCAATACAAGTTGCTACCCTCATAAAAAACAAAGAATTATCAGAGATAATAAATGAATTTGAAAAGCTTGGTAGCGAGTTTGTTTCTGATATACTTAAAGTGGATAAAAGTGAAATCGAGCATTTTTTAGAACTTTCGAAAGAATATCTCCAACACGTCAAAAACAAAGGAATAATCTCTATCACGCCATCTCAGGACATTGCATATTTGCCATCAAATGTTAAAATAGAAAAAAACAAAGGTACACCATTTTTAGAAGCAAAGGTATATACTGAAGATGGAACAGGGATCAACAAAAGATTACCAATTAGTTTTGATGAACACGGCAAACCATATGTTTCTGTTAAAAATGCTTTAAAAATAGAAGGTAAGATAGTTTACGAGCATTAGTAGAATGGGTGTGACTTATGACTCAATTTGATATACCAAAATCAGAAATTGAGAACATTCTCGATAGCGATAATGAAAAATATTCTAATAAACCAGAACCGTTATTTAGCAATTATATTAGAATGCTAGAAAATCAAATAAATTCACTTGACAAAAAAGTTCTATTATTCTCAGATGATTTCTTGAATAATCTAAAAAAAGCATCAACCCCCTTAGAAAAGTTTTCTTTAATAGTAGACTATCGCATAGAAAAACAAAGATTGTTTGAGCTAAACAAAGAGCAGATAAAAGAATTTACAACAGAATATGGGTTGATGGTTCTGGCTTACAAAATCTACAAAGGCTTGGAAAGCGCAGTAGAAAACATTGAAGATGGTGATTTAAAAAAAGAAATTGAAGACATGATGGTTTACATAGAAAAAAGAGATTTAGTGAAATTATTTTGGGAGGGGGATAAAAAAAGCGAAATAGCAGAAATACTCAATGAATCTGGAGTTGAAAGAGCGCAAGAAATCGTAGAAAGATTTTT
>JAGGZO010000009.1 GCA_021161995.1 Candidatus Aenigmatarchaeota archaeon | reverse complement strand
ATATTTTGACTTCTCCGCGTACACATGAACATTCTGTCTTCTTTTGCTCTAGAGAACTTCATGAAGTAATCTCTGTATATATGAGGAAATACGTTATAAGTGCAAAATGGTATTACTCCTATAGGTGTTGCATAATGAATGCTACATCTTTTAACTCTGTTTACATCATAATTATACGGATCCATGAAATGCATCATTCCTATAAACATAGCCTTTTCGTGAAACATTCCTAACGAGCTATAAGTTCCAGTTTCTATTACATCGTTTAGAATTTCAGATATTTTCGTTCCATCAGGTAACTCATCCTTTATTATATATCTCTTTAATCTTCTTGCTAACGCTTTTTTCACACTCATACTCCTTAATGCTTCTGATGCTAGTTCAATCCCGAAAATAAGCTTGTTATATAGACTTTTGTTTAGTTTTTCTAGATCTTTTAAGAATCCATCAGCATCTATAAAATTAGTTATTGGGTATACACGATCATTTTCATCAAAAAATACGTAAGTTGCAACACCGCATAATTCGTTGTTATAAAATCTCACATGATTTTCATCTTTTGCAATCAAATCGGCTAGGTATTGTACAGAAGATACAGGGTACCAATATTCATAATTATTAAGACCGACACCCCTCAGTTCTTCTATTATATCAGATTGTGTAACTCTCAGTTCATCTCTCTGATCCTTTGGTGTGCTACCAACCATTGATATTGGTTGAAAATTAACACCTTTTATACCAAGACTTCTGTGTTTTATTGCAAACTTCACAATTTCGTTAACTTGAGATAGATTATCTGGAATTCCATTTATTTCACTTCTATATACTGTTGGAACAAGTACTATGCTTTTTATCCCAGCTTCTGAATAAGCTTTTAATGCAAGTGGTAACTCAAAATGATTTTTAAAGTTTGTTTTTTCATCTAACCCATCGAAAGACGTATAAATGGTGTTTAAACCTACCTCTCTTAATTTTCTTAACTTTTCTATTGTTCCTCTTTGATCATAATAATAATCTATCGCAATTTTAACAGAGTTTGTGTTTAGTTGTATGTGTGGAGATCCAAGTTCCTTCGCAATTTTTATTATTTCTTCTAGATCGTTCCTCAGTGTTGGCTCCCCTCCTGTTATTTGGAGAGGGGGCATATATCCATTGATTTCTTTCGCAATTTTGAACATTTTCGTTATTTCTTTCAATGATGGTTCATATACAAAACCACTTTTTTCGGCATAGAAGAAACAATACCAACATCTCAAATTACATCTGTTTGTTGCGGCTAAATTCAATAAAGCTGTTGAGTTCTTGTGTTCATTGCATAGTCCACAACTCAATAAATGGTTTTTAAATTCTTTTTGTGGTTTGTTTGGATGTTTTTCTTGTTCTGCCTTAAAATTTTCAACTCGTTCCCACCACTCTATACTACCAATTCTTTCTTTGGTACCATTCTCCTTAATCAAATAAACTGTACCATTTTCATTTACATAATGTGCATCAATCATTTTTAACTTACCTGATTTAAACAGTTCTTTCTCATCAACGGAAATCGTTTTTTTCAGTTTTTTCATTTTCTCACCCGTAATAGACATTTAGTTAATATTTTTTTAATTTTTGTTTTATAGTTTGATGTAAGAAAATAATTATGAAGGTTTATTCTGGAAATGGCGATAACGGCAAGACTTTTGCCCCAGGAAACTCGAAACGTGTTGATAAAGACAGTTGCATGTTAGGTGTTATCGGTGACTTAGACGAGCTTCAGTCCTGGATAGGTTTTCTCGAAAGTGTTCTTGAAAATAGGTTTTCAGAGTTAAAATCCCAATTGATTTCTATTCAGCAATCACTGTACAATTTAATGTCGCATATTTCGACAAAAGGAAGCGTTGATTTTAATGAAAAGCATACCAAAATGTTAGAAGAGTCCATAAATAATATGGAGAATGAGTTACCAGATTTGAATTACTTTATTCTACCAGGTGGCTCAAAAGAGGCTTCTGTTGCACATATTGCAAGAACTATTTGTAGAAGAGTGGAAAGAAATACCGTTAAATTTTCAAAAGAAAACAATTGGCTTAGTAAAAATGCTATTGCTTTTTTGAATAGATTATCCAGCTATCTATTTGCATTAGCTTTGTATATAAACAGACAAAAAGGTATAGAAGAAAGACGAGCTAAGCAATGACACATTCACTCCATCCGCATTGTGGGCATGTAACACAGCCAGATTGATATATTAGTTTTTCGTTGCCGCATACCGGACATCTTTCTTTTCCTATGCTTTTGGCTTCACTTTCTATTTTATCCATCGTTATTTTTAAATTGAGTTTTGGTAGGGTTTTTTGCTCTTCCACTTCATTGGAGGTTTTTCTAACTTCTTGGAACAGCCATCTTGGTGGCTTTATTCCCATCGCGTCCATTATTGCTAACGTTTTATTCTTTACTAGTTCCATAACTTCAAAAATTCTGCTCTTCTGTTTTTCTCCTGGTATGTAAATAACTTGTCTGGATTTCGAACCGTCTCTGTATATCGTTATTCCCTTGCAACCTGTTCTATATGCGAATAAATATGCTTTTTCAACATCTTCTGGCTCTATCCAAGATGGCATGTTTATAGTTTTTGAAATACTTGTTGTAATCCATAATTGCAGAACAGCTTGTGCTCTAACATGATCCCACCAAGGTATATCCATTGCAGTTACAAAAACTTTTCTTAGATCTTCTGGTATTTCTTTTATTCCTTGCAAACTACCTCCATTATTAGAAATCTTTTTAAGAATTTCTTCATTCCAGAGACTATTTTCTATAAGTTGTCTTTTGAGTTCTTCGTCCACGTAGTAATATTCACCCGCGACAACTCTTTTTTCAAAGACTAATGCAAATTGTGGCTCTATACCCGATGAGGTATCAGATAGCATTGAGATCGAACCTGTTGGTGCTATTGTTGTGACTTCTAAATTTCTTATTCCATTTTCCATAATTCTCCTTCTCAACCTTTCCCAATCCAAATTCCACTCTTCTTTATGATAGAATCCTTCTAATGGCATTTCACCATTTTTGTATCCACTTAGTTCATAATCTGGGAATGTACCTCTTTCCATAGCTCTATTTACGGATTCATCCATTGCATGATAAGTCAAAAACTCTGCAACTTTTTTCATCAGTTCAAAACCTTCTTCTGAATTGTATGGTACCTTTAGTGCGAAAAACATATCGGCTAAACCCATCAAACCCAAACCAATTTTTCTGTGTGCTTTTGTTTGTCTTTCTATCTTTTCCAAAGGATATTTATTTACATCTATCACATTATCCAAGAATCTATATGCTATTCTTATTGCTCTTTCAAAATCTTTCCAGTCAAAATACCTATTGTGTTGCTCGTCTTCCTTTATGAATGCATATAAGTTTATTGATCCTAGATTGCATGATTCATAAGGATATAGTGGTTCTTCGCCACAGTCATACGAATATATTCCGTTTGTAGTCCATGTGTAGGTTGGTGTTGCCTTTATGTCATATACAACATCTTTACCTACATGCTTTATAGATTTTATTTTAACAAACTTCTTTTCTTTTCTATAGAATGAATGATTTTTCAATAGTTGTTTTAGTTTATTGTTTTTTCTACCTAATAAACCGATTTCGCTAGCAAATTTATAAGCGTTCATTCCATTTATGATGATCCTATACGTTTTTCTCGTTCTGTAGGTACCTTCTTTGATTGTTTTTTCTTCTTCGTTTTTTTCATCTGTTAGAGTTGAGAATATACCGAGTGATAACAGTAGTATTTGAACTTTTTCCAAAAGTTCTTTAGATGTGGATGAGAGTGATATAGTAATACTTCCATTTGCATCGTATACACTTCCATCGGCAGAGAACAATCCTCTTAGGAATGCTGCTTGTGTTTTTTTATTCGATTTGAGTATGATGTCTGGTATATCTTTTTCATAACTCCTTGAAACATTTATACCAAAAATTTCTCTCAGTCTGTTTGCAAATTCCTTTCTATGTGCGTCTACAACAAACTGATTTCCATCGTTTGCTATGAATGAATGTCCTGACAAATCAGATAGTATTGAGTTGAAGTATTTTGCAAGATGCCCATCGTTTCCTACGTGTAATCTCACATGATTAGACAAACTTAAACTTCCATCGCCAACCCAATAGCCCATAAATTCTGCAAACTGTTCGTTAATGCTATTTGCCTTTATATAATCTTCTGGGGATTCTAAAACTATTCTTATTTCTTCGCCTTCTTTTATATCCTCTATTTTTTTCCAACCGTTCTTTGTTAAGAATTTATGCTCTTTCGTCACTTTTATTTTAAGACCATTGGCTAGTTCTACTTCATACACATCTTTAACTCCGTTGTTATAAACTTCTTCTATTTCATTCCATCCTTTTGGTGTCCATACGAACATGCCCGGTTTTAGTTCGTTTGCTCTTACTAGACCATTATCCGTTAGTATTAATGTATCTCCTGTTACACATGGGTTGGTTGATCTTATCATTCCTTTGCTGTGTTTCATTACATTCCTCTTGTTTATATTATCCATGAACAAGACCCCTGGATCAGCTGATTTCCATGCTATGTATGCTAGTTCCGAGAAAAATTTCCTTGGGTTTATGGTGCTCCATACTTTGCCGTTTCTTGGGTTCACTAATGGGAAATCTTCATTCTTTTCATAGTATTCCCAGAATTCAGGTGTTATCATTACAGATATGTTGAAATTTTCTAATACACCTTCCGTTTCTTTTACATGAATGAATTTTTCTATGTCCGGATGCCATACTTCTAATATACCCATATTAGCTCCCCTTCTCTTTCCACCCTGTTTTACCACGTCTGTTACAGTATCTATAATTTTCATGAAAGAAACAGGACCACTAGCTACTCCAGTAGTGGAAGCTACAATATCACCTTCTGGTCTTAGCTTAGAATAATTTATTCCAATTCCTCCACCAGACTTGAAAATTATGGCTGCCTCCTTCGCAGTTTCCATTATAGATCCCATATCATCCTCTATATCTAGAACGAAACATGCTGATAGCTGACCCAATCTAGCACCTGCATTGAATAAAGTTGGTGAATTTGGCATGAACTTTTTGGAAACCATTAACTCAAAATACTCTAAGAATTTGTTATAGTATTCATCAAATTCTCCATTTTCCAATTTTTTGAAGAATTCCCTCCATGAGATTTTCATTTTTCCTTGTTTGTTTAGTTCATCGTAAAGAGCTTTCATTCTTTCAAGATGATATCTATTCCAGTACATTTTGTATTCATCTTCACTTATTTTTCCTATACCTATTTTGTTTTCATATCTTTCGGCATCAAACTTTTCGGTTTCCCAAACATTTTGTTTACCATCTTTATCAAAAACTCTTGGGTCGTGAAGAATGTCAGGAATAACAACAAGCATTGCAACTCTTTCAAACATTTGTTTTGGACCTTCTTTCAGAGAACCATCTTCATTTTTTAGAAGGTATCTGTTTGCCATCAATCTGATGGAGTTTAGTGAGAACTTTTTTGCAACTTTTTCATCATAAAATTCTCCTAGTATAGCAATCTTCTCTCTTCTTATTCTCTCTTTCTCTTTTCTATAAGTAATATAAGCTTTAGCAACTTCGTATTCATCAAATTTCATTAAAGCTAGCTCTACTATATCTTGTATCTCTTCAACCTTTGGATTTTGTTTACCATCATATTTCTCTTCTATTACTTTAAGGACATATTCCAAAATTTCATTGAGCTTTTTTTCATCATATTTGTTTACAGCAAGCATTGCTCGTTTCATTGCATATTTTATTCTCTCTGGGTCGAATTTTGCTGGACTGCCATCTCTTTTTATAACATATTCAGGATATACCATGAATTGATATCGGGTTTAAAATATATTTGATTTTATTTTGTTGCAGCTATATGTTAAACTAAATCTAAAACTTTGAAATAACTTACTCTAAGTTACTAAATAGAGGAATTTGTCTCTTTTACCCTAAGATAACTTTTTATCTCTTTGATGCCCAAGAAGTAAGAAATAATACCAGTGAATCCGATTTCAAAAACCACTGTTATAACTCTAACTAGTAGAGTTACCGTCGCTGCAATGTTTTTATCTATACCCACTAATATAAAGGCTGCTGTCATTGCACTCTCATGAATCCCTATGTTTGAAGGTAGTACAGCTGGCATATTGTCTATAAAACTATAGAATATGTATGCTACTGCTAATAGCGGAATACTTATCTTAACTCCAAAAGAAAGTAAAAAAACATACGGTATGAATATTCCAGATATCCAATGTATTGTTGAAAAAAATGATGCTATCACGATGTTTTTCTTATGTTTTTTGGCTTGTTTTACGGATAATAAAATATCTTTTATGTGCTTTTCTTTGACAAATCTGATAGATCTTAGAAATTTTTCTAATAGTTTTTCACTTGAAAAAACGACTATAGATAACATGGTAAGTGCAACTATTATGGTGAAGGTAAAAAATGTGTTATTACCTACATTCTTATAGTGTAAATAGGTGTACATTATACTTACAAAAAAAATCATTATAAAGACCGTTGTTGAAACAATTCTTTGAAGCGTAGTTGGTACTACTAAATGCGAAATTTTCTTTTTGTATTTTTTTGATATGTAAATTATTTTTGCAGCGTCACCTGTTATGAACCCAAATGGCATTGTATTGAACAGAAACCACGAAATGATGGATGCTTTTATTACGTCTAAAAATTTGATATTTTTTATAACTATCTTATACAGAAAATATAACGAAAGTGCATAGGATAGTATAAATAT
>JAGGZO010000007.1 GCA_021161995.1 Candidatus Aenigmatarchaeota archaeon | reverse complement strand
CCATTCCATACACCAATATCGCTTATGGCAACATTTTTACTTTCTATACTCTTTGCAATTTCTTCTATTTGCTTGTTTAATGGTAGTGTGCCAGGCCTGTTTGATAGGATGATTTTTCGCTTTCCGTTTTGGTTAATCAACAATCTATTTATATGTATCTTTAATTTTGCAGATGAATGCACATCATCTATGCTTATTACAGTGTACCTAGATTTCTGTTCTTGCTGTCTAAGCCATCTTGCTATTTTTTCTCGGGTGATTTCTTCTAATAATACATTCTCTGGTAAGAAAAAACTTAGCTTTCTCAGAAATCTGAACTCAAAATCATCCAGATATCTTCTTATGACATTTATCTTGTCTTCTGGAAAAGATAATCTTCTATTCAAATAACTGAATAAATCATTGCTAACTAAATACAGGGTTTTCATGGAAAATATTTTTTCTTTGATTGTATTTTATTCTTTTTGATTGCACAACTATTTTTGCATGTATTTTAGTAAGGCTGGTTTAACTTCTTCCGTCTTTATTACTACTATCTTGTTGTTTGCCGGGAATGCTACATTGTAAACTGGAACTCCTTCGACCCACGCGAACTGTTTTCCGTTGTGCGAATGTCCGTGTACAACTAAATCTGGCTTCGTTTCTTTTAGTATTGGTTCCAGCTTTTTAGAACCCATGCTTGGGTATGCGAATGGTGGTTCCCCTTCTAGCGTAGCATAAGTTGGCGCATAATGGAGTAACAATATTTTATAGTCTACCAGCAACTTGTTCAGCCCAGTTTTTATTCTCTCTAGCCTTGCTTTGTAAATTTCCTCTATACCGGGAATGTTTTTCATCTGCCATGAGGTGGGCTTATCCAACATACCACTAGAGCCATATATACCAACTATTTTATCCTTGACCTTAAGGATAACACTTTCATCTTCTAGGAATATTATGTCCGGATATTTTAGTTTAAGATACACTCTAATCTCGCTGAATTCGTTATTACCGAAAACCATTACGATCGGGCATTCTACTTTTCCAAACAATGAGTTATAGAATTTTTCAAAATCTTCTATGTTCTTACCATTGATTATATCTCCAGCCAGAAGAAAGAGATCAAAAGTATAATTAACCTTATCCAAGGCTGCGATAAATTCCTTATAGTATTTAGGTAGATGTAGATCTGCTGTTGCACCTATTATCATGCCAATCCCATAAATATATTTATACAACTATAGCTAATATTGTTTGTTATCCATATCGATTAATAGTTTAAACTGAACATTTTTGACAGAATTGTCTATATAGTTTTAACTACCGAAAGGTATTTAAAGTATCAAATGTTAAGTAATTATAGGTGAAAACATATGTTCGGCAAGAAACAAGACTGGACCGAGTGCTTGATGAAGGAAGACAGAGAAATACTAAAGGAACTAGTTGCAAAGGCCGCTAAGCATAGATGTGCATATTTGAGTGCAGATGATGTTAAAGTAGCTCAATTATGGACAGCATTGATAGAAATGAAAAAGGAATTTGACAAGAAGATAGAGTTACTAGACAAAGTAGTTGAACCATTCAAGAAAATAGTAGAATTTGGTGAAATGGAAAAGAGAAAGGCAATAAAGAAGTTAGTAAGTTCAATGATCAGTCCAAAGAGTGAAGAAGAAAAGAAGACTGTAGATGATCTTGTTGAAGCTCTTATGAAATTCTAAATGGTTTAGCCTTCTTATTCTTTTGTTTTTATTTTGTCAAACAAACTAGTTATTATTCTCCAAATCCGATGAAGATAGACGGGCAGAATGAAACATGATTAGTTCCTTAAGTGCAGAGGAGGAGAAAAATTTACATTAATGCTAAACACATTTAATTTTTAATTGTTTCTAATACTTTATGTCAAAAAATATTGCTATAATATTTTCTATCCTAGTTATACTATCAATAACAAGCTTATCAACAATTTCAAACGCAAAAAGAGTTATCGCAACTGAAAATTATTTCCAAAGTGCATTAGCACCACAAATCTCACTTCTATCAGTTGATGATCGAGAGACTCGTTGTTATTTTGGTTACTGCTTTGTAGATTTACCAGATGAGGAAGCAAATGAGTTGATTTCTAATGGTTTTGCAATCGAAGATAGACCAATATTTAGATTACATAGAACAGAAAGTCTTTCGTTAACATCTGTTTACAAACTGTGGAATGAATCTTTTCTTGATACGAACTTAACTGGTACTGGTGTAAAAGTTGCAATAATCGATTCAGGTATCAGTGTAAATCATGCTGACATAAATTACACTTTTAACGATCCGAATAACTGGAAATACTGTTACAATGCCATTATGGGTTTGAATGCTAGTGCTTATGATAGTTTGTCTGTTTGTAACGATACCTTTGGTCATGGTACATTTGTGGCCGGTATAGTAGCGGGTAGATATCAGGGTAACATAACAAAGTGTTTTGAGGGTTATGAGTGTGGTGTTGCACCGAATGTTACATTAATTGTAATAAAGGCGTTTGAAGGAGGATATGCATACCTTTCTGATATAATGGACAGCATAAATTATGCTGTAGCCAACGGTGCAGATATAATCTCAATGAGTTTTGGTGCAGAGGTAAATATTTCATGTTACGATCCTGAAATCAGCATTCTGACTAATACTGTAGATAATATAACAAAAAACGGTATAATAACTGTAGCATCTGCTGGAAATGGTTTGAGGAATCCGGATGGTACTATAACTACCGAAGGAACGGTTTTCCCACCTGCTTGTTCTAAAAATGTGATAGCTGTTGGTTCTACTGATAAGCAAGGTGAAATTTCGTTCTTTAGTTCTAGAGGACCTACAGACGATGGTAGAACAAAACCAGATTTGGTTGCACCTGGAGAAGATATACGT
>JAGGZO010000080.1 GCA_021161995.1 Candidatus Aenigmatarchaeota archaeon | reverse complement strand
GACACAGGAATCGGTGAAGACGGTTACAACATTACAGTATTCACCAAAGAAACAATCAGCGAATTCGTAAAAATGCTAGAGAACAGACCAGAGAGACAAGAATCTCAAGAAAAAACATGTGAACAGTTAAGGAACATTGTAGTTATATCAGCATTAGCCAGCCATTTAATACAAGTTCTAGCAAAACTATTTCCCCAAACCCAATCCTAACCTTATTTTTCTTCCTATGTCCGAGAAATTGAAAACCCCAGTTTTAATATGCAAGTGTCATCAAACTACACCTAAATCTCCAAAAGCACCAAACCAAACAAAAATCTACCGCTATTTATGTTATGCTTTTCACCCAAGCAAGCATACTATATCCATTACTAAATTATCCAGAGAACTAGATCAAAAAGTTCTAGAAAGCCTCAATATCAAAGAAATTCCAGCAATTCTGCAAATAGTAGCCGTTTCAGAAAACAGAATACCAGATAGATTCGCTATAGCAGTAATCTCAAGAATTGATCCAGAAAATCCATACCATGCAACAGCGTACTTGATACCAGCAAAAAACATAGTAAAACTAGAGAAATACTTTACAGAGAGAGCAATTTACATAAAAGCGTATCAGGAAAAAGCAGTAAGACTTTTTTATCTAGGAGCGTACAAAAGACAAGGAGAATACAGAATCGCAAGAATGTATTTACCAATGAAACAAGATAAACTAGCATTTCATTTAAGGATCATAAGAGAGTTACAAAGAACACTACCCGAAGCAATGTACAAGGATCTCAAAAGAACATTGAAGATTAGAGTAGAGCTAGGGAAAATAGTTTTTGAAGGGTATCATGCAGAGAAGGGACTGACAACATTCGTCTGCGATTTCATCGATAAGCGAGTAAATCAGTGTGTAGAAAACTTCAGAGATCTTGCAGAGGATCCTGTGGGATTCATAGTAACCAGCTACATTGAAACAAAGAAATATCTAGAGCAATTAGCAAAACAACAAGCTAATTAACTTATTTTATTTTTAATTTTTCCTATGAAAAAGAAAAACTTATTCAAAAGCACAAAAAACAAATTCAATTTTAATCTGAACATTTCAGAATTCATAGAGAAACCAACACCATACCACAAAAAATCAGAGAAAATCGTAAAGAAATATCCAAGAATCGTTCAGAAATTAATTCAGAAATTAAAGCACGGTACTAGAAGGGCAAAGAATGAAAAGGGATTTACAGTATATTTCAGGGGAAAAGAGTACTACATACAGAAAGATTATGGAGTGGGTTGCTTAACAGTCAGCGATTTCAGCAAACTAACACCAGACAAGGTTATCTTTGTAGCCCAGCCAACCGAAGTGTATTTGCTACACACCCATCCCTTTTCAGCATACCCATATCCAAGCTTCCTAGATTTAGACACTGCAAAAAGATTCAGAGATTACTATAAGAATGCTAGAGTGCATTGCGTAGTGATAGGAAGAAAATCTATTTATATTTATTAAAATTTTATTTTTTCCTATGAATGCCATAAAAATAATATATAATTTAGTGAACTTCAACATAAAACCAATCTACGAGGACAGCATAAGAAATAGCGACTTCGAAGATCCTTCAAGTGAAGAAGCCATTAAAGAAATAGACAAAAAATTCTCAGAATGGGAAGAGTACTGCCAAAAAAACATGAACTTCATTGATTCTCATGAAGAAAGCGGAAGCTGGGGAGAAAGTTATATTTCAGGATATCGCTGGGAAGGAAATTTAATTTTGCCTAACGATGAGGTGAAAAACGGCGAGTTCCTAGCAATTCTTGAGAAAGGTGCCAACGATACTGGAGATGTGTGGGCAAGTTTAACAATCTACGAAATTTATTAGTAATTTTTGCTTATTTTTTCCTATGGGCTGGAGAATTGTTAAAACGAAAATTAATGTAGTAAGAGAAAAACCAGTCAGCCCCTACGATAAAGTAAAGCTACATTTTAATATTTTACTAGAGAAAGAGAGTGAAAATCCAGATTTTCCACAAGCTTGCGATTATATAACAGTAACCGTTAAAGTTACTCATGAAGATTTTGCTTATAGGATAAACGATGAAATTCTAGAGACAAATCCTGTGTTTCTCCAAGTCGTAGAAGAGCCCTACATAATACTTTATAGCACAGTACTTCCAGCGATAATTTTCCTTCCAGAATTAGAAGAATTTAAAAACATACTGGAGAAATCAGAGAGATTCAAAAGAGAAATTGAAGAGTTCGAGCATTTTAAGCAAAAACTCCCCCATATCCTAGATAAAGATAATGAAACTGCCAATAAAGTTATAAACACTATAACAGAAGTTTTCAAAAACTACAGCAGAAAACTAAAGTTTTTTAACATTCTTAGATAGCCGAATGGTTAAGGAGAAGTTTAGCAGAAAACATAACATTCTCAGCAATGCTTCTATATAACTTTATTTAGTATTTTTTCCTATGACGGAGAAACCATCTGAAATAATAAAAAAAGCAAACACTACGGTGAGCAAAATGAAGTATGGGGTTGAAAAAACGGTATATAGCAAACAAGGGTTGGTAACTATAAAAGTTAAAACAACTGATGACCCTAAAAAGGCTGTAATTTACCTAGTGTTCCCAAAAAGTGCAGAGTGGAGTACTACAGGAGAAAAACACAACGAAGAACTAGAGGACAGGCTACTGGACTATTTCTACGACAATAAAATTAAGTATAGTGGTATTAACAATGTTGATTGGGCGGAAGTGCCAATTGACCAGCTTGACAAAGTCATCAGCGACATTAAAAACATAGTAGAAAAATATCTCAGCGAACTAAAGCAAACAGCAGAAAAAATTGAGTCTCTTGCTTAATTTTTTTATTTTTATTTTTTCCTATGTTTTCAAAGGCTGGTGAGATCTTCAAAGAGGGTTGGAAAGACAAAAGAATACTGTTTGTAGTTACTGAGGATGATGTACAGGAAGTAGCAAAGAGAGTTCTAGG
>JAGGZO010000057.1 GCA_021161995.1 Candidatus Aenigmatarchaeota archaeon | reverse complement strand
GGTCACTTATTTTGTTCAATGCCTTTCTTTGTTGTTCATTCATTTCATCTATGATTTTGAAGGTTCTTCCTGGTATGTATTCTATTAATTTCATTTTTGCAGCCAATTTTAATGCTATCTCAGCGTCTGCGCTAGTTGGTATTACAGTTCTATCTTTTAGTCTATCCTTTAACCTATCAAAATTTTCTTGTGCCTCTGGTAAATCCATCTTGTTTGCCGCTATTACAATAGGTTTAGAGAAGATTCTCAACCAATGAGCAAATTCTTCTGTGTTATCTATGTCTGTTTTTTCTAATGCTCTTTCTAGATGAACTCTTTCTATTTCTAATCCAGAGAGTTTTTGGAGAAGAAAATCTATTAGTTCATCTCTGTCTTTAAATTTCATCAATTTACCAAGATTTTTTTCGATTATACTTTTAAACCATAGCTCTATTTCTCTTTCTAGGAATGTTATGTCATCTAATGGATTGTGGTTTTCTGTTGGGTTTCCAAACTCATCTGTTTTCCCAGAAAAATCTACCACATGTATCAGCGCTTCTGCCTTTCTTACGTCATCTAGGAATTTGTTCCCTAATCCTTTACCCTTATGCGCTTCTGGTACTAAACCTGCTACATCTATCAATTTTATTGGTGCAAACCTTATGCCATTCATACAAAAACCGTCTTGTGGATTGCATTTTATTCCTAGTTCCTTGCAAACACAATCAAAGCTAACATAAGCGATACCAACGTTAGCATCTATTGTTGTAAATGGTCTATTTGATATCTCAACTTCAACCATAGTAGCAGCTTTGAAGAACGAGCTCTTACCTGCATTGGGTTTGCCTACAAGCCCAACTTCTATCATATGGAATTTTATGTTGGGGAATAATTTAAACAGTGAAAAGAATATAATATTATATGCCAATCTTTGAATCCATAAAAAATGGCCTTGTTGAATCGATGAAACTGAAATATATCTTTCCGTTTTTGTTCTTGAATTTCATACTTTTCTCTACTGTTGTATTATTCGTGATACCCATAATGTATTCTCTCGACCAGATATACAGAACAGAAGTTTCACCAATATACGTTTCTATAATAGCCGTTAATAGCTTGTCCATATTGATTGTCTTGGTAATATACTATTTGCTTAAGATCTGGTTTATAGGAGCTTTAATTCATTCATACTATAGGAAAAAAGATTTCTTCGATTCTTTAGAAAAAGTTAAGAAAGAGTATCTGAATATATTTCTGATATCTTTGATACTGGTTGGTATAAGTGCTCTCATAACATTATTTGTGAGGAATTCTAATCTATCTACAATATTCATCATGATACTTGATTTATTGTTAATATTCTCGTTCCAGAGTGTCGTTATAAAGAAAGACAGTATAAAGTTAGCTATCGCAAGGAGTATTGCTATTGTGAAAAGACTTCCATCTAAAGTGTTTTTATTCTGGGTTACAACCAGAACTTTAGCACTCACGATATTTATTGTTGCAATGCTGTTATTCTCACCTATAGCTTATGTCATGAATAAAGTGAATCCGTTTTCTAGTGAAGGGACTATATATACGATGCAGCATTATAGTAGCGATTTCATAATAAACACAATGACATATCTTACCATGAATTATCCAGTTGTCATAACTTTTGGATTTTTAGTAATGTTGATAGTTTCTTATGTTGAGGTATTTTTGAGAATAGCTACCACGGATTTCTTTGTTAAAGTTTCTAGAAGAAAAAGATTTCTTTAAATTTTGTGTTCTAAATAAAGGTTTATGAAAAGGATTGCTGTTATCGATAGAGAATTATGTAAGCCAAATAAATGTGGTATGCCTTGCATAGTCAAATGTCCGTTGAATAAAACTGGTGAAAAGACGATTTTCTATGACGAAGAAAATAAAATGATTATAATAGATGAAAATACATGCATAGGTTGTGGTATTTGTGTTAAATCTTGTCCGTTCAATGCTATAACAATAGTCAATTTACCCTATGAGCCTGATGAGAAGCCTGTTCATAGATTTGGTATTAATGGATTCGTTCTTTATCGTTTGCCATATCCCATTGTAGGTCAAGTAGTTGGTATTCTTGGACCGAATGGCATAGGTAAAACTTCTGCTCTAAGAATACTTAACGGAGAAGTTAAACCAAATTTCGGAGAGGTTGGTAAAGAGTATGATGTCAAAGAACTAGTTAAAATATTCAGAGGTACGGAACTACAAAACTATTTGGAAAGTTTATCTGAGAAGAAAATAAAAATAGCTTACAAACCACAGAGAGTGGATTTATTGCCAAAATATTTCGGTGATAAGAAAGTTAGTGAAGTTTTATTAAAAGTTGATGAGCGAGGAGTTGTTGATGAATTACTCAAAATATTTGACATGATTAGTATAAAGGACAAGAACATAGCTACGTTATCTGGTGGAGAGCTACAAATACTTTCTGTCGTGGCAACTATTGCTAAAAATGCAGATTTCTACTATTTTGATGAACCAACAAGCTTCCTTGATGTTTTCCAAAGATTGAGACTGGCTAATGTTATAAGAGATTATTGTAAGGATAGAGCTGTGCTTATTGTCGACCATGATTTGGCTTTCATGGATGTTGTTGCTGATAGAGTTCACATATTTTATGGTCAGCCTGCTGTCTATGGTATAGTTTCAAATCCTTATTCAGCAAGAGTTGGCATAAACTCTTTTTTGGATGGCTATATAAAGGAGGCTAATGTTAGATTTAGAGTCGAGAAAATAGTTTTTGACAGGTTTATTCCAATAGAGCCTTCTAAAGAAACTCTTGTTAGTTTTACTGAAATAACAAAAAAACTCGATGGGTTTAGATTGAAAGTTAGCCCAGGAGAAATAAAGAAGAAAGAAGTTTTGGTTGTATTTGGTGCTAATGCGTTGGGTAAATCTACTTTCGCAAAAATATTGGCTGGCGAACTAAAACAGGATTCTGGTGAGATTTCATCCAATGTCGAAATTTCGTATAAGCCGCAAATGATAAAAATAGATTTTGACGGTACACTTGAAGAATTATTTATACAGAACGATATTAGTGTACACTCTAGCTCATTCAAAAATGAAATACTGAGACCTTTGAACCTTGAAAGATTGTTACCAAAGAATGTAAAGAAATTCTCTGGTGGTGAGATTCAAAGAGTTGCAATAGCTCTTACGTTAACAAAAAAAGCAGATCTGTATATTTTAGACGAGCCGTCTGCTTTTCTTGATGTTGAGGAGAGATTAAACCTTGCTAAATCATTAAGAAGATTCATTGAAAACAATGAAGTTAGTATGCTCGTGATAGATCATGACTTGTTAATGCTTTCTCAAATAGGTAGCAGAGCAATGGTTTTCTTTGGTAAACCTGGTGTTGAGGGTCATGCTAGTATGTTTAGTTTAAAGGATGGTATAAACGAGTTTTTAAGGCAGGTTGGGGTAACGTTTAGATTTGATAAAGATACAAAAAGACCCAGAGCTAATAAGCCAGGATCAGCTCTGGATAGGGAACAAAAATCAAAAGGGATCTATTTTTATGTTTAGATCTTTAAACATTAAATGTGGCTAAGAAAGAAGAGCATCATGATATAACAGTGCTTAAAAGGGTCTTCATAATCCTTTCTTCCATTTTAGTAGTGGTTATAGCATATAGCGTAATGTTTAAGTTGATAGGAGAACCAGATATAAAGGAAATATATTCAGAGAGCTTTGCTGATGTGAGAGTATATTTTGATGGTGGTATAAATGAGAAGTATACTAGTGGTACCATTGAGCATGTAAGAGAATTCTACATAAGCTATCCACCTATATACTCCAGAAAGATTGTTTGTTATATACTGCCAAATAATTCAAGAATATACTCACCTTCCGGAGATGTTGTAAACTATACTCAAATAGACGATAAAATATGTTGGTCGGCAAAATATGATCACATAATTGTTAAATATCATCAACCAGTTGACTTAAAGAGCGTTGTCCTTAGTATAAAGGAAGGGAATGTTACGAGGATAAAAATATTCAACCCTTATACATTTGGTATGAGAGTTGAGATGGTTGCTGATCTAGAAAAACCCTATGGAAATAATACTGTTGATGTTTATAAAGGAGACTTTCTGTTAACAAGGGTGAGGAATAATTTCTATGATAATGTTATGCTTACGCCATTCTCTTATAT
>JAGGZO010000002.1 GCA_021161995.1 Candidatus Aenigmatarchaeota archaeon | reverse complement strand
TATATTTTTTGTCCTTCTTCTCCATATCATTCACCTGTTTAGCAAAATCATCAATTGACATACACCCACTTCCAAAACTAGCACAGAAAACCATTATATAATCATTGTTTTTGTAGTGTATTCTTCTTAATGTTGGATGACTACCAGAATATTTTATTGTATCTTTATACCCGCTTCCATCACCAAGATCAGCATATGGTCTGGATTCATCAACATAAACAGTTTTTTCATCCAAAGCAGGATTATAATAAACCCACAAATATACTTTACCGTCTTTCTTAACATCAACTTTCGTAACACAGTCACCATTCTTTTCAAACTCGAATAGACCAGTATCAGAGAACATGAAAACATTTGGGTTGTAACTAAATGATTCTATGCAAAAATCACTAAGACCAAAATCTTTTTTAAGGCCGTTCGAAGAAACATAATCTCCTTTTTTGACATTTACTTCTAATGGAAACTGATCTGTATACTCATTTATACCAGCATTCATATGACTTCCTGTTCCACCACATCTTTTTTTATAGCCATCAAAGCCACTCAATCCAAAATAGTTAAGAAACACTGCATCATATTTTTCAATAACACTATTAACCTTGTCTATCAATGGGTTATAAGTTGTTTTTATACCAACAGTTGGACAGTAACTATTTTCATATCCCTCATCACATACTTTATAAGCGCATACTATATAATTTTCCAGAGGGATATATTTTTCTTTTTCAGAACTATGAGTACTTTCTTTATCATTGACAAAAAGAATTACTCTACCGTTCTTTACATACTTACCAAAAACTATTTTCATAATATTTTCTAGATGAAAGTCTGGGAACGGTGGTGCAAACCAAGATGCATAAGATGGTTTTGTGTATTTTTCCAATCTCAAATTCTCCAAGACCAAATATTTATCTTCACTAAAACCCGTTACATTAACAGCATATTTGAAAAAGTTATATGTTATTTTTACACTTTCAGGTGCAGAAGCAGAAATGGTAAACAAAGATGAAAGCTCTATAGCTTGCATTCTTGGATTAGCTGACGTTACAACAGCTTCTATTGTTTTGAATATTTTGTTTCCTACAGTTAAAGCATATACAACTACGATTAGAATAATCGTAATTATTGCTATGGTATCCGCAATTTTAGCTTGCGCTTTTTTATGTTTCCAACAATTTTTCACAATCTTCTTTGCTTGGTTCAGTAATACCATAATCCTCACATCCCGAGGTAGGTTCTATCTTATCCCATTATGGATCTTTACCAGAAAGTAACTCTTCGCAGTATGTATATACCTTGGTTCTACATGCAAACTCAGTTGCTTTTTGATGTGTGTTACCCAAAAATTTATTGAGTAAAATTATCGAGAGTGCTGTAAGAAATCCTATCAACACAATTATGAATACTGTATACCATGTAATACCCTTTAGCATAATAGTATTATTTAGATGGATAAAGATATAGATGACCATCAACAAGAAGATGAAACTAATTCTATGTCAATAGTAACCGACCCGCTATAGGTTGTGTGAGTAACAATTCCGCCAGTAGTGGATTTATCAATATCACCCTTGATTTTTAAATCAAAGCATCCGCTTATACTCAACAGTTCTCCATCTGACACCATAGCATCAATGAAATTTTTATTATCATCAACCAAGTCGTATTTTACATGATATGTATATTTGCTATTGATGATATCTTCATCGAAACTTTCTATGACAATCAAATACTTACTGCCTTTCGGAGTCTTAACCAAAAACCATTTATTCACTTCACAATCATCATCACCGCTAGTTGGGATATCACTGACCGTACAACGAATATCCTCGAATTTTATTGATCTTGGAGAGCCAGGCAAGAGTTTTACGTATCCGGGATCTTTTTCTTTTGTCACAACAGTTGTGTATTTACCATCTTTTTTTACTGTATATACGTAGTAATCTCCTGCTTTAAGTGTAGCTGAAGTTAAAGAAGGATCAGCTACATCACCACCTATCTTACATTCTTCTGTATCGTATCTAGCTAATAAAGCAGATGAAAGATCTAAATATACAACATCACCACTTGTGGAGTGGGATTCCCATAGTTTATATATCCCATATATCGGGAAAACAACGCTAGCTACATAATCACCTATACTTTTTCCTGATATTTTTGTATCATTATAAACCACACATCTGAGATTTTTCATAAATGTTTTAATCATTTCTTTATTTAACTTAGCGTCTTTCTCTTTTGAAAGAGAAACAACAACAGGATTTGCCATAGAAAATTCATTACAAATTTTATAGTCGCTAGATGTTTTTTGTTTTATTGCATCCAACTCAGCTGGAAGCAAATAATTTCCTTTTTCAAAAAAATCAGAGCAAGCTTCCTGAGTATATTGTTTGGATCCAGGATCATTAAGATCATAATAACAACGATAATACGAACATGCTATTGCTCTTTCTAATAAACTAGGTCTGTATATACCAAGATATTCCATTATTTTTGTACTAGCTTCATTATAAGCTTTTTTCATCGCAAAAAAAGCAAGAGCGACCAATATAACTCCTAGAATAAATTTCAAGAGATATTCAGTTAGACCCTTTACCATAAATATTATTTTGCAAACAAATTATATACTCATGCTGCTTTGACTGTAAATTTCATGTATTTATGGCCATGAGAGTCTGAAGCAATACCATTATATGTTAT
>JAGGZO010000028.1 GCA_021161995.1 Candidatus Aenigmatarchaeota archaeon | reverse complement strand
CCCAATAACCTCTTTACTATACTTAATAACAACCATTTTTAATCTATCTTTTCTTTTTTATCAACAACCATTTTTACTATTGCTATTACCACTATACTCGATAAACATTTTAGCTCTAACAAAAAACACAATATTTGGTTTTCAACTAGATAAAAGCTCGAAAGAAAAACTAGCTTATTATACAATATTCATAACATTCCTAGCATTCTATTTTCTGTATTTCGTAGCAAGCAAACCAAAAATAATACTAGCACAGAGTGGTGGTTGCTCATGGTCCGCTAGTAGTTCAAGTGAATGTGGTCCGTCTAGCAGTGGTGTTATATGTTGTTATGGGTGTACATATTACCCAAGTCTTAGCATGTGTGCTTGTTCTTATACTGATACTGACAAACCTTCATGTGAGCCATTTGTAGACCCATTCAACTCTCTTATATGCCACTATGACGGTAGTGCGGTGTGTACTAGTAGTGGATGGAAGTGCTCATACAGTAGTGATGGTAATAAACCAACATGCAGCGATTATTGTGAGTTCTCAACCCTTGATGGTGTTTATATTTACCATCATGATGGTAGTCCATCTTGTGGAGACGATGGATGGACATGCGTGTACTCACATACTTTTTGTGGTTTTGGAGAGGGTTGCTGCTCTGGAGTTGGTTGTGTAGATCTTAGTAGTGATCCAGATAATTGTGGTAGTTGTGGAAATAGTTGTGATGATGGTAATGTATGTACTGATGATAGCTGTGTGTCTGGTAGCTGTCAACATACACCAAAGCCAGATGGAACAGTTATCGATGGAGGTGTTTGCTGTGATGGCAATTGGATAGAAGGTGGAGAATGTTGTAGTGATGCTGATTGTGCCAGTAAATCATGTGACAATGGAGTAAATCCAGTTTGCGATACTACAGGTACATATGGAAACCCATATACATGCGCTTGTCCAAAATGTAAATCTAGCGATGAATGTGCAAACCCAACTGATTGTTGTGCTTATGAAGTAGATCCAAGCAGAGGAGATTGTGTTCCAGAAGGTACGATAATAGGCAATTATCTTTGTGATAGACCGGAATGGGTACTAGAAAGTTCTTTGCTATTTAAGTTGACTAACAATAATCCGTTTAGTATAGCAGAATAAAAGAAAAATTATTTTTCCCACATTACAATTAACTTACCTTCTATTCCATTGCTATTCTTCCATATTCTATAAAATATAGAGGATATCCTTTCTACACCATCTTTCTCTAACCCATCTTTTAAACTATACATACCAAAACCACCTTCTGGAGTAAAAACTATACCATTTCCATATTTCTGCTTTAGTAAATCTCTTATTTCCTTTGGTAATGGAAACATGAATTCACCATTTGGTTGACCATAAGGAACAGGATATATATATATAGCTGGATAGCTTGATCTTCCATTGTTTATAAGAGTATCATTTATCCTAGTCGGTATACCATATGCTTTGAAAGCTAACGTTAAACCATAATAGTATGATGGCATTTCTCCTCCATAGTCAGCTGCATGATATCCAACATAACCATAAGCTACTTTTACTCTTTCATAGTCAGCAAAGTTTTTGGTTAAGAATTGATCTACTCCATCGTATTTGAATATGTTTTCATACCATGTCCAATTGGTATAATCTGGATTTATTTTTGGTGGTAGTTTTATGTTACCAAACTCTGTTCCTAAGAATTGTTCATGCATGTTTGGTAATCCATTATACCCTCTATCCAATATCCAAGCATACCATCCCCAATTGTATTCCCATTTTCCTTTGCTAGTTGTTCTTGCTTGTTCAAGAATATCATACATTTGCTCTAGCTGATCCACAAACAACTTTTGTGCCTTTAAACCCCAAACAACATCGTAATCCCAACCACCTCTTATATCTGTATGTGTATGATTCAAATCAGCAACTTGATTTGGTAAATCCCATAACCCAATCAATATCAACTTTCTTTCTAGCTCAGTAGGATACTGCTTAGCAAACTCTTGCTTATCCCACCATTTAACATACTGATATCTTTTACCTATGCCATTATAGTAATAATCCCATAGTTTTTGTATGATATACCAAATATCTTTGCTATCTGGCTGATATATTTTATCTAGTTCTTCATCGCTCAAATTATTATGATGCTTATCAGCATACCTAGGACCAAATTTATTATCAAAGAAATTCCAAGCCATCTCTTTTATCAGCATGTTAACTGGTAAATACAAATTATCATCGCTAGCTACATAAGGATTTCTTTTGATAAATTCAACTATCATCCATGTATCCCTTGGTTTGTTGTAAGAATCTATTATTACTCTATGACCATAATTATCTTTTACTATGATTGGCTCAGAATCCACTAGCTCTGGGTTTTTATTACTAGCGTTGATGAATAATTTTAGTATAGAATAATCATGTTCTGGTAAATTTTGTTTTAATATTGCATCTACGTAATAATCTAATGCTTTTATCAACTCTTTGTTAGCTTGGTATGTCTGAGTATTATAAAGAATATCGAAATATAACTTGGCTTCTTGCTCGCTATCAGCATAACCCAAAGCAAGAAAAGCTATGTTCTCTTGTAAATCTTTGTTACTGTTGTTAGCTATGAACAAAATTTCCTTTGTTAGGTTTTTATCACTAGCGTATATGTTTTGCAGAATAGGCCTATTATCAAATAGCTGTAAAGCTAAGCTTTTGTTAAAGTTATTTTTGTTAACAAAATAGCTGTAAGCATCTCTTAAATTCCAATCTATTTCAAAATTCTTTTTAGCTGTGTTATTAAAAGGATCGTTTGCTATTATAGTGAATTCTATTTTGCTAGCATCTTCTGGGTTTGCAATACTAAAACCGGCTTGATAATAACTATTTGTTTTGTTTAGAGTGATCGTATTGCTATCATAAATCAGATAAGCTTCGTTCACACCAGAAAAATCTTTTATCCTAGCTTTTACCAAAACACTGCCATTGTTTTGGTATTTGGTTATGTTATCTATTATTATATTTGGTGGGGTGGTATCCTTTTGTTCTATTGTGCTAGTAGTTGTTGTGTTATTACTAATAGTAGAGCTAGTAGTAGTATTGCCATGATCGTTAGCTAAGCAACCGCTAGCATAAACAGTGCTAGCTATTAACAAGCTGACTAAAGCTATTTTACTAATAGGCTTAAGATATTTTTTAGTAACGTTCTTTAGTTTGGTAAGAATGCTTGTTTTATTTGTGTTATCATTACCATCGAATTCTCTATAAGCTTCTTCAGCTATTATGGTATAATGCAAAAAATCATTTTCCTTTACTAGGGAATCTAGAATTCTAGATTGTATTTCCTTAGCTTGTTTTTTATCTAATCTATTATCTTTCTTTAATTCTTCTACAGCTAGAGCTAGAGAATATAGCTTTAGGTTATCATCAAACAGATTAGATAATAGATCTAACCTATCTTTTTCTAATATTTGAGCTATTTCCTCTTTAGCTAGCTCTTTTTCTAACTCTAGTCTAGGGTCTAAATCCATATTTATAATTACTATCTAGTGAATATAAATCTAATGTCTAGACATTCGTGATGTGTAATTATAAATGTGCTTAAACAAATATGTTGAGTCATTAAACAATTTTATGAAAATTCTTGTTGTCGGTGCTACTGGTTTTATCGGTAAAGAATTAGTCAAAAAGCTTAGAGAAAAATTTCCAAAAGCAGTTATATATGAGTTATCCAGACATGGAAAAATAAAATGTGATTTAGCAAGAATGAATGATGTTTGCATAAAAAAACTTTCCGATATCAGATTCGATCTCATAATATTTTTAGCTGCAAAGATATGGTATACATGGCTTCCATCTCCTTATCCATACAAAACCTTTTATGCAATAAATGTTCTCGGAATGAAAAGGATAATCCAAACAACTAAGGCCAAAAAATTCATTTATATTAGCTCATTAGCGGTTCTTGGCAAATCTTTGAGAAAAATAAAACCAAGAGGGTTCTATGGATTAAGTAAGTATATTGCCGAGCGAGAGTGCATAAGACTTCTTGACAGAAGATGTTTAATAATAAGATTACCCATGATTTATGACGCAAAAGAAATGAAACTAGAAACCAAAATCTTCTATTCCTTGAGGTTTTTGATTAAATTACTAAAATCACTAACGAAAAAAATTTCTATTAGAGTGTTATCAAGAAATGAAGCTATAAACAAAATAATCTCATCACTATCTAAGAAAGGTATCATTGCTATCTATGGTAAAAAGATCTCCATTTATGATTTTGTTAAAACATTAGAAAAAGAAAGAAAAGCTATTCAGTGTACTTAAACTTTGGTTCTAGAACAACAACTTCACTGTTTTCAACTAGTTTCTCAAATTCTCTTACGTTTGCTACTATCTGTGGCCAGGTGTTATAATGAATTGGTACAACATACTTTGGCTTTATCATGTTCGCTAGCTCACTTGCTTCTTTCACATCCATCGTGAAAGTCCCACCTATCGGCAAAAGGGCAACATCTATGTTTTCTAGCTGTTTCATCTCTGGTATCAGATCTGTATCACCAGCATGATAGATTCTTGTGTTGTTTATTTCTATTATGTAACCGACCCAATTGTTTTCTTTTGGATGGAATGGTTTTCCTGGCTCTCTAAACCTATGAAAATTGTAAGCGGGTATTGTTTCTATTTTTATTCCATCTATTTCTTTTGTTTCAAATGGCTTTATTCCAATCTTTTTGTATTTGTTGTCAATTTTAGAAAGACAATCTTCTGGCGCTACTATTGTTGTGTTTTCATCAGCTAAAATCTTTACGCTTTCTGGATCACAATGGTCAAAATGCTCATGTGTTATTAATATTAAGCTCGCTTTTTTACCTTCTGGTACTTGGTATGGGTCTATGTAGATTACTTTGTCTTCATACTCTACCATCATGCTAGCGTGTCTTAGCCATGTTATTTTGACATTGTTTATTCCAAAGCTCTCCATAATAGTTATTTTTAGAACTTATTTTTTATTCTCAAACTTATCTAAAGTTTCCCAATATTCTGTATCTATACCAAGCATATCTAGCCTGTGGTTTATTATGGTTATGCATTGAGAAGAGAAGTACGGTATATTACCAAGTGAAATCGTTTCAGTTATATAATCTTTTATTGCCCTTCTTTCTTTCCTTGGTATGCCTAAATGGTCACCGAGAACAAAAACGGGTCCTGGTTTTATTTCAATTTCATCTAATCTTTTACCTCTTGGATCTAGTAGATAGACGGGATACTTTTCAGCTAATTCTTCAATAACATCAACAAAAGATTTTCTTTCGATGAAAACTCCAGGTAAAGCCTCAACCTTTTTACCTTTTTTATATTTCCATAATGCGATTCTCAATAGTGTTCCGATATCTTTCTTTGACCATGGCGTTTCTTTGTTTGAAATTATTCGGATATGCTTTGGTGGGTCTGGCGGACCGTTTAACACTATGTGAAAATCTATGCCAGCTCTTAGGCCATTTGAGATAAAAAATCCATGTAGTACCGAGTTGGCTACTATGTCCAATCTACCTGCTTTTACCAAATCTTTAAATTTACCTGTTGTTTTTCCATGATTTGAATATAAAACAAAATGCCTCACACTATCTAATAATTTTCTGGTTTATACTTCTTTAAAAGCTGTGTGAAAATGAATGGTACAATAAAAGTAGATAACGAAGCTGATGCTATCAATGCTGAGTATAAGTCTATATCTAGTATCCCATGCATGAATAGTAACTTGGCTACAATCAAGCTTGTACTAAATCGAACACATATACCCGTTGCTACTATAATCCTTTCTTTTAATGATAATTTTCTAAATGGTAGCATAGCAATGAATTTCGAACCGTTGGAGACAATAAATATGATGAGAGTTAAAATGGGGTAGAATGCTATACTTGTAAGTTTTATTGATAAACCAACGTTAAAGAAGAATAATGTTGCAAAAAAGCCGTATGCAAGTACTTTAATCTCCTTTTCAATTTGTTCTTTTAGCTTAATGGGCATCATGTTTCCTATTGTTATACCAGCAAGTAAGGCAGCTATTGCGTCCATATCACCATACTTACCAATCGAGATAAAAACAAAAAAGACAAACATCGAGAATGCTAATAAGAAATATTTAATTTTTCTATGTACGAATTCCTTGCGTATGATTTTCTTTGATTTTATTGCCATTGAAGATAGCACTACTAGTACAAAAAGCGTTAAAATCGATTTCTCAACTGATATCTCTGCTGATATAGTAGAACCTATTATCAAACTGACTAAGAATATAGATATTATTTCGAATATGTCATCTAGTGTTCCAATGCCTATTATCATTTGACCAATTTTTGTGTTCGATAGGTTGAATTCATCTAAGATTGGGATTAGTACAGCCTCTCCTATTGTAGCCAGTGACAGTGCAACCAAAAATGCAACTTTCATACCATAATGAAAAATATAATGAAGCGTTAGTCCTCCTAATAAGGCTTCAAACAATATTACAAACGCAGTAGCTTTTATTATATACTTTCCATGTTTTTTATACTCAGATAACTTCATTTCAAAACCTATTATATAGAGTAGGAATAGCATACCAAGATTACCAAGTATTTCTAGCGTTGTCTGTTCAGTTTCGTTTAGTACAAGCGTTTTACTTGAAAATAAAACACCTAGTAACAACGCACCAAAAATCCAGGGTATCCTAAATTTTTCTAGTATAAATCCAAAAACCAACACTGAGAAATATATTAAGGCCAACAACAGGAAAATTTCCATAATTCTTGTTTTTTGGGCAGAACTATATATAGATTTGAGCTAGACGCCCCGGGGAGGATTTGAACCCCCGACCTACCGGTTAACAGCCGGCCGCTCTACCACTGAGCTACCGGGGCATAGAAACTAACTAATAATTAGAATTTTAACAATTTTTATAGTTTTTACAATAGGTTTCATAGATATCAGATATTTTATTTAGTGTTTAGATAGCAAGAGTATCTTTATGGTATATCGTGTTAAGATACGTAATTATGACCCCAAATTACCCCTATATTTCTCGATAGAGAAAAAGAGATTGTTGAAGATGTTAGGTAAAAATGCAAGGATTATTCATATAGGTAGTAGCTCTGTTCCTGGATTAGGAGGAAAGAATTTCATAGATATACTGGTATTGACAAATACAAAAAGAGACGCGGTTAGACTGATAAAAAAGATTGAGAAATGTGGTTATGTTTTTGATGAAAGTTCCGGTGATAAATTCAGATGTTTCTTCAAGAGAATTTCAAAGATAGAAAACAAAAAAGTCAGATACCATCTTCATCTAATGTGGAAGACGTCTAAAAAGTATCAGGACTATTTGATTTTGAAAGAATTTTTAATTTCCCATCCAGAAGAGGCAAAGAAGTATTTTGAGATTAAAAAGAGATTGGCGTCTATAACCAAGGACAACAGAGAATATGGAAGATTGAAGTCCAAATATGTTGAGAAACTCTTGAGAAAAGCTAAGAAAATGATAAAAAGATGTCGAATAAACTGCTGATTCAGCGAATGTATATGTTTGTATAAAAATGACCGGTCTTAATCCTTTTAATTGACTTCCAGCCTGGTATTTCATGATCTAATGATATTACGATAGTCCCTCTTTTTAGTTCTTTTTCAAACTTCTTCTTTAGCATTTTCATCAGTTTTTTTGATAGATAGGCATATATCACCGTTGCATCAGATAAATTTACCCTGAAAACATCTGAATGAATAATCTTCGCGTTATTCACATTTCTGAGATGAATCTTTGAAAAGTAATACAATACTATGCTGTTTTCAATTCCAATTGCTTTACATCCAAATTCTTTTGCAGCTATTTCAACTACCCTTCCATCACCGGAACCTAAGTCAAATAGTACATCTTTTTTACTCAGACCAACTTCTTTCAGTATTCTTCTTATTTGTTTCTTTGGTGTTGGAATAAATATCGCATCATTTCTAACAAGCCTCATTAGTATGTAGAGAAGAAACAAAACTACTAGTAGCATAAAAGCATCGATTACAATCATTCTATAAACCTTCTTATCTTTATGAATTCTTTTTCTTTATTGAAAATTTCCTTTAAAAATTCGTTGTCATCATGGTACATCTTATTAAGAATTTTTAGTGCGGTACTTGGTCCTATACCTTTACCCGCTAGTACCATTGCACCCTTTTTTCCATAGTTCAGTATTATGTGCGCTGTTCGTTCTATTCTTTCTAACCTTCTTTTCTCAGATTTTGTTAGTAATAAATTCCTAACTTTCTTACCAATAATTCTCTTAACGTCTTCTAAATCCCTTTCGCTTTTTGCTACAGCAACTAGTTTAGATCCGCATATAGGACATTTTATTTCTTCTGGCAGGTTCTTTATCCTGTAGCTTGTTGACCATTGCCCGCAATTAAAACAAGCAAAATGTAGTTTTGTATTCAATAACCTTGTTTTAAATTTCTCAAATATTTGTGGCTCTAAAAATTTCGCAACAAAATCTTGATATGCTAACCTCCTTATACCAAAATTGGCTAATGGTGATAATTCTTTAAATTCTTTGAGTTCGATATTTCTTTTTACGATTTTCCATGCTTTGACTGCTCCATTTATATCTATTTTTTCAGTGAAGATTTCATTCAATACTTCATCACCGATGAAACTATATTTGAACTCTTCTATCAATCTTCTTAGTTGTGTTTTCGTGAGCTCTGCGTTTTTAGAAATTATACCAAATCTTTTTGCTACTTGTGTAAACTTCCATTCGAATAGCTTTGTATTGTAAATAGATAATCTTATGTATTGCTCTATGTTGTTTTCATCGATCGTTTCTATCATTTCTTTTATTAGAGAGTCATTCTTTTCTGGCAGCTTTATTATAATCTGGTATGGATTGCTTTTTACAAAAATCTTGGGTATCCTTGTGCCTAGGAATGCTTGGAAAGCATTAGAAATAGCTTCGTTTATCGTAGATCCAAAAGGTAGATGAAAGATATAAAAGTTCTGGTTGATTTCAACAACAAATTTTTTCCAATCGAAGTACTTTCTTTGTCTTTTCACAAATCTTGCTATTTTGTTTGCTATATGGAGATCAATTGGATAGTTTTTTAACAAATAGTTAATCATCTCATCATCTTTCATCCTAGATAGTGTATGAATCAATTCTCTTACTTCCATTGAAACTTCTTTCATCACCGGTATAAGTTCACCTTCCCATACAGGTGCTACTGCTTCACTTGACTTAGCGGGCTCGACAAATACAGTGTCCTTTTCTATGGAAACAACTTTCCATATTTCACCTTTCATCAGAAAATGTTTACCTAATTCTAATTCCAGCGTAACGAACTCTTCATCAAGTTGTCCAACATAACTTCTATCTATCATGTTGATTACTTTGTAATGTTTTACATCTGGTATTACTGAAAGATTTTCAAAATAGTATTTGTATGCTCTTCTTCTGGCCTTTATTCCGTTGTCTGTAAATACTAAATTGTTTAGTGTCATGAATTGCAGTAGTGAGCTAAACTCTTTTTCTGTTAATTTTCTGTATGGCCATGATTTTTTTATCCAATCGAAAACAAATTTCTTTTCTATTCTTCCATAATCTAGTGAAAAACCTATTGTTTGGTGCAATAATATGTCGTAGCATCTTTCAAATGGTTTTATGACTTCTATTTCTTTGTGTAAAGCTTTCCTAGCTATTACCATAGATTCTAGTATATCCATTTCATCACTTGCTATTATATAACCTTTACTCACTTTTTCTATTTTGTGCCCAGATCTTCCAACACGCTGTAAAAATTGTATCACTTCTCTTGGGCTATGGTATTGTATTACATGATCCACACTTCCAATATCGATTCCTAATTGCAGACTAGAAGTACAAACAATGCATTTTATTTTACCTTCTTTGAAGCCCTTCTCTACTTTCGTTCTAACTTCTTTGCTTAAGCTTGAATGATGAACTTCTATACTCAATTCAGGAAATAGTTCTTTTAATCTATGAGAAAGTAGTTCTGCAAACTCTCGTGTGTTTGTGAATATAAGACATGATCTACTTTCATCGATAATTTCTTTTATTTTTACTAGTCTAGCATAGACTTCTGGATCTAAAAAATCTGGAATTTGTTCTATGTTTTTTGATTGTTCTGGTGATATTACTTTTAGTTCTAGCGATTTCTCTTCATATGCATCTATTACTTCAGCTCTTTTAGTAAATAATTTTGCAACTTTTTCTGGTTGACTTACTGTAGCAGAAAGCATTATTATTTGAAAATCTTTCTGGGTGAGCGACCTTAATCTCTGTAGAGCAACGCTTAGTTGAGTACCTCGTTTAGAATCAGCTAATTCATGAACTTCATCTATTATAACAAACCTAACATTCCTTAAAGCTTTTCTTAACTTTTTGCCTGGTAATATTGCTTGCACAGTCTCTGGTGTTGTTATTAATAGTTGAGGCGGATAAATACTCTGCTTTTTTCTTTCGTATGTTGTTGTATCTCCATGTCTAACAGAAACATCTATCTCTAGCTCTCTACACCATTTTAGCAACCTTCTTAGCATGTCTCTGTTTAAAGCTCTTAATGGAGTTATGTATATTGCTGAGATGGGTTCATGTTCCTCAGTTATAATTTTATGTAAAATTGGTAGAATAGCAGCTTCTGTCTTTCCGCTACCTGTAGGAGCTATTACCAAAACATTTTTGCCTTCAAGAATTTTTGGGATCGCTAATTTCTGAGCGTTAGTCGGACTAGAAAAACCAGATTTCTCAATCAAATTTTGTATTCTTTTATCCAGTAATTCAAAAACCACAGTTATTATTTGCTATCTAAGCATAAAAGGTATTTGTACATGAGAGATGCTCATGGCCAAATATAAAGCATATATACCTAGCAATAATACTCCAACTCTCCAATCAAGCTTATCAAACGTTATTAAAACTATCATGTTTGATAATAAAATGAAGAATGCATGAAACCAGAACTTTGATAGATCTATTTTTTCTATGTTTTGACTGAATGTCAGGATTATTCCGAGAATCAACGCAAGGTTTATTATAGTAGAACCATAAGAATTAGCATAAACTAGTCTTAAATCTCTTCCAGCAGCATTTATTGCTGTGAACAGTTCTGGTATCGTTGTGCCTATTGCCACTATTAAAGAAGATATTACAATAGATTCTATTCCTAGTTCTACTGAGATATTACTTACTGATACGACGAGAAACCTCGAAGAGAATATTATAATAAACAAAGAAATAGCCAGTTTAACAGATTCTACTATAACATCTTTCATTTCAATAGCTTCTTCTATTTTTGATTTATGATGGCTTTTGTTTAACATGAATCTTGCTACAATCATGTATAACAATATCAAGGAAATTCCAAGATATCGCGATGGAGAGATGATCACCAAAATTAATGATACGAAAAATGATGTCATGAGAAGTAATACAGACCTATATTCATTTGTTATTTCTTTGCCCGCCCTTCTTGCTATTATCAAAGATATTCCAATTATTAATGTGGAGTTTATAACAGTTGCCCCGAATAGGTCTGCAACGGAAATCATCTCAAGGCTCTGAAGCATTGAACTTACAGCAATGAACATTTCTGGTAAGCTAGTTCCCATTGCTATGACAAAAAATCCTATTATCAGTGGATTCATTTTGAAATATTTGCTTAATTTTAGTGATGAGGAAACTAATATCTCGCTGAAATGAGAAAGGGCATACAGAGTTAATGCGAAAACCAGGACATCTACTTCAAGCATATAGTTATTTAGTATATGAGAATGAAATAGTTTAGCTATTCATATCTTAATGCTTGCACAATTTCTATTTCTGACGCTTTTTTAGCTGGTAATATTCCAAAAATAACACCAGTCATGAATCCTATCAAAGCTCCTATCGCCAAATAAACTGGTTTTATTGTTATTGAAAAGTTTTGCATCTCATACATTTTACCCATTAAATTTGATAGAGAGTAAGAAAAACCAACACCAAGTAGGTCGCCTATTATTGCTCCAATCAAACCTATTATACCAGATTCTATTAGGAACAATACCAAGATAAATCTTTTTGTTGCTCCAACTGCTTTCATTATTCCAATTTCTCTAGTTCTTTCAAGTACAATTACATACATTATATTAGCTATACCAATACCGCCTACCAACAAACTTATTGACGCGATTGCATACTGAAACATTGTCATAGTGTTTAGTGCTTCATCAATTGTTTCTTTGAAGAATTTACTGCCAATAACAGTAAACGTTTCTTCCCCCTCTTTTTCTTTTCTGTATTTTCTTAATGCTTCTTCAGCAGCATCAGCAACTTTATCTGGATCATACCCTTCTTTTGCATTTAAGCCTATTAAATTGTATTCTCTCTTGTCTTCTATTCCCAGAGAATCTGTAGCCTCTATAGATATATAAATAGATTGATCTAAAGAAGACATATAACCCCCTATTTTATTAGCTATCCCAACCACTTTGAATGGTACTCCGTTTATGTAAATTCTACTACCTACTTCTATATCTTTCGAAAACATTTCGTGAGCAACATCATATCCTATAACAGCAACATTTTTTTCATTTTCATCAAAAAATCTTCCATCTTCCAGACCAATTCTTTCACCTGTAACGTATTTCCAGTCTTTAACATTTTTTATTAGATTTACTGTTATCGGAAATTCTTCTTTTTTATACTTTATTGGTAAAGTCGTTCTTATCAACGCAAAGACATGATCCACACCCTCTACCTGAGATACTATTTTCATCTCTTCATCGGTAAGGTGCATTTTTTTTGAAAATAAGGGAATTGATTCCCTTTCCAATCTTATCGGGACTATTGATATGTAATCACCGCCAAATTTTTGCAGCTGTTTATAAACATTGTTTTTCATACTTTCTCCAAGTATCAATACACCAGTTAGAGATCCAACGCCTATAATAATACCTAAAAGAGTAAGAAAGGTACGGAGTTTCCTTCTAGCTAAGTTCCTTACTACTAGTTTTAGTGTCTCTTCTATCATTTTTTCCTTCTCACCCTCCCTATGAAATATCCTAAGACAAGGCCAACGAATACTAATAGTATTTTACCTGTGGCAGCTGATGATTCTTTTTGATTTATTGGAGAAATTTCTGGCTTTGGTAACTGTAACTCTATTTGATTTGTTACTATGTCGTTTAAAGGTGTTGTGTAAGTTACGTTAAGTTTTATTGAACTTACATTTAATGGTATGTATACATCTTCTGTTGAATAGTCATCAGAATCTAAATTTCCTATGTATATTGATTGCGGATTTGCATAACTTGGTAAAGTTACTTTGATGAATTTTAATTGGCTATCGGCACTATTAACAAACTTTATCCTAACCTTTTTTTCATTTTGCGAAGTTTGTAAAACGTTTTCTATGTATGTTTCTATACCACCCTTTTCTGTTATCTCAACAGTCATTAAGTATTGCTTTGTATACGTCATAGAACCATCTTTATTAACGTATGATATCATTACCGGTATTGGATATGACCCTGGTTGCGCGTTTGGCTGTACTGAAAAGTGAACTTTAACAGTTTTTTCTTCATTCTTTTGCAATTCTTCTATGTATATTGTTGATGTTTTTGGAACTATCAAAGATGAATTAAAAGTTATGAATATGTTTTTGGCTATTCCATCCCCAACGTTTATTAGTGTTATTTGGGATATAAAGTCTTCTCCTGAGTGTATTGTTTGTTTGTCTATCGTATAGTTTTTTACATGAATTATAGGTTCACCTATCACTGTTATCGGTATCGTTAATGTCATGTATTTTGTAGAACTGCCATCATAGTATTCTATTTCGAATGAAATTGTGTAATCTCCGCTAGACGCCTTATTGCTGATATCTACTACAAATGATTCTGCTATAACTTTACTCAAAGATAATGTATCAACGTCAATTTCATTTGGTTTAATCGTAAAATACCCTTCCTGCACTGGTCTTATCTTTATGTTTTCGACCGTTCCTCCTATTGCCGATAGCGTTAAAGTTATTATTGATGAGTCTCCTGGCTTTACTTGTTGTTGTGTTATCGTATGTGTAACTGATAGATCATTAGCTAGTGTGTTTACTGAGAGCAATGCTATCGTTACTATTACAAGTATTATCATTTTGTTCGTTTTCATTTTCTCACCTCTTTAATTATTTTACCATCACGTATGTGAACAACTCTACGTGCAATGTCAGTTAATTCTCTATTATGAGTAACTATTATAAGGGTTTTTCCAAATTTTTTGTTTAGTGAATCTAAAATTTTTACTATCTGATAACCTGTTTTTGAGTCCAGATTGCCGGTAGGTTCATCTGCAATTATTATTTCTGGGTCGTTTGCCAGCGCTCTAGCAATAGCAACTCTTTGTTGCTCCCCACCAGATAATTGGTTTGGAAAGTGTTTAATTCTTTTTTCTAACCCAACCATTTTTAGTAGTTCTAATGCCCTGCTTTCGTCTCTTCTTCCTGCTAGAACCATTGGTAATAGCACATTTTCTATCGCATTTAAACTTGGTATTAATTGAAAGAATTGAAATACAAAACCTATCTTTTCTCGTCTTATCATTGCCATTTCATCGTCTGACATTTTTGAAACATCTTTACCGTTGATTGTTATTTTTCCTTTTGTTGGTTTGTCAATCAGTCCTATTAAATGTAGTAGTGTACTCTTCCCTGAACCGGAAGGACCTAAAATTACGATTTTTTCTCCGTTGTAAATTTTTAGATTTATATTCTTTACGCCAACAGTTTCATTATCTTTGCCCAGATTATAAATTTTAGTTACATTTTTGCATTCCACAACGATTTTTTTCTTTCTCATCTCTTTCTCACCCTTTTCATCAATGGTCCTAAAATTTTATCCATTATGTCAACAATTTCATCAGTTTTTGTTATTATTATTCTTCCAGATCTGAAGAAACCAGATTCCTTAGATTTAATGCCCATGATGAAAATTTCATCACCTTTCTTTATGTCTATGAGCTCTCTGATCTCTTTTGGTATTATTATTTCCCCCCTCCTACCAACTTTTATTATTTTTGAAATAAAGGGTTGTTTGTTTTTCTTTTTTCCCATATGTTATCCAAGTACCGATAAAAATAAATAGATTTCGGAAAAATCCGATTTTTCGGACTATGCACCCTGTTCATTTTTTTCTATAAATTCCAATATTTTCTTTGCCATTATTTGTAATTCTTCTAGTCTATCCTTTTTTAGTAAGGATCTTCTGGCTAATTCATTTATGCTATAGTTGGCTAGATCCTTTAGAGTTACTATTCTTAATTTGGAAAATTCATCTAACTCGAATGAGTTTGTACTTTTTAGATATGTTATTGGATGTAGCCTGTATTTTTCTATTAGTTTTTCTAAGCTGTTGCTAGGAGGATAACTCCAACCTATCAATTTTATTCCTCTGCATTTTGCATATTGAACTGCATGATCTGAATACTTGCTGTTAGAAACGATAATGAGTTTGTAGTTTTTATAAGTACCTTCGTTTATGTCTACCATTGTTGCCCAGTATTGTAAGGGAATGGATTTTCCTATGTAGTAGTGCGGATCTTCATGGTGTTTGACCTCAACCATATACCTTTCATTATCTTTGTATGCAAAGACATCAACTTCATGAGAAGTGCATTTACCTCTCACTATTCTGTTCATTTCTGTACTATAACCTTCAGCTCTCATCAATTCATTCACTAGAACCTCAAAATCAGGGGCAGACTTCATTTCACTTACGGCTTTTCTAAGGTCTTTATGGAGCAAGTATACTTTGTTGTATTCCGCTAGCAAGTTATAAATTCTTCTTAAGATTTCATCAGTTCTCATTCCGTTATACACTTCTTTTTCTAGTTTACCGGCAATTTCTTCGGCTACATCCAGCGGAGCTCTTAATCTCAAACAAGTTCTCACTATTTTATCTCGAGTAAAAGGTTGTAGTTGACCATTTGCTTTTCTGACGTATATCATGAATATATTATTGTTGGAAATGAACAAAAATTATGAATTTTGATAAAAGCTTTGTTAAAAAGGTTCTATATTTAATGGAAAAGGAGGCTAGGAAAAGAAAAGCACCCGTCTTCAGGAAGGAGTTAATAATCGAAAACGACCCATTTAAAATATTCATACTAGCATTTCTCAGTTCTAGGACAAAGGACGAAACTACAGTTAAAGTCTGTAAACGTTTATTCAAGAGAGTCAGTAACTTTAAAGATATATTGAGCTTGTCTCAAAAAGAGATAGAAAAGTTAATTTATGGTGTTGGTTTCTACAGGCAAAAGGCAAAAAACCTGAAAAAAACAGCTGAGATAATAGTTAAAAGGTATAGTGGAAATCTCCCTAATCAGTTAGAAGAGCTAGTCAAACTCCCTGGTGTTGGTAATAAAATAGCGAAGGTAATTTTGGCAGAAGCTTATAGAAAACCGTTCATAGCTGTAGACGTTCATGTTCATAGGATAAGTAACAGATTGGGTATTGTGAAAACAAAAACACCGAGTGAAACAGATAGGGTGCTAGATAAAATAATACCTGAAGAACTAAAACGAAAGTATAACAAGATTTTTGTAGCATTTGGTCAAACCGTTTGTAAACCAAAGAGACCTTTGTGTAATGAATGTCCATTAAAAAATCTATGTCCGAAAATAGGCATTTAATAATCATTTATTTTTGATTTTAGAATGATATAACTATGCAAGAAGAGTTTATCAGACTTAAAAAAAGAGAAAAAATTCTTAGAGAAGTTGCAAAAATTTTGAAGGTAGATGATCATCAGGTTATAAATACAATTAAAAGATTTTTAAAGGACCTAAGGAAGCTTTGAGTCTAGACTACATACTATGGAACAATATATTTATTTTATTGCTAGCTAATTAGATTACTATGAGAGTTCTTGAATCTGGAAATAAAAAGGTTATTCTGCTCGGTAATGAAGCCGTTGTTAGAGGTGCTTTAGAAGCGGGAGTAGAGTTTGCTACTACGTTTCCAGGTACACCAGCGAGTGAAATAGGAAATACCTTTTATAAAATAGCAAAAGATGTAGGGATATATTTTGAGTATTCTGTGAACGAAAAGGTTGCAATAGAAACAGCAGCTGGTGCAGCATTTTCTGGTTTGAAATCGATTGTGGCTTTTAAGCATTTTGGATTGAATGTTGCTAGCGATACTTTCATGCCTATTGTGTATTTGCAAGCTTCGCCCATGGTTATAGCTGTTGCAGATGATCCAAGCTGTTGGAGTTCTGCACAAAGTGAGCAGGATAGTAGATGGTATGCTGAGATTGCTAAAATACCGATGATTGAACCTAGCGATCCGCAAGAGACAAAAGATTTTACAAAGTTGGCTTTTGAAATGTCTGAAAAATACAAAACTCCAGTGTTTCTAAGACTTACTACAAGAGTATCACACACAAAAATGCCTGTTGAGTTAGATGAAATAAAGAGTAAGAGCAAGAAAGGTAGATTTCAGAGAGATTGGGAAAGATTTAACAATCTACCACCTCACATACTCGAACTAAAAAGAATGGTTTTGGAAAAACTAGAAAAAATAAGAGAAGAAGTTAGCGAAAAACTAGGTTATCTAAACAGAATAGAAGAGGGTTCTGATAATATTGGTATCATAACTAGTGGTGTCTCATATCACTATGTAAAAGAAGCTTGTAAAAAGTTTGGTGTCAATCCAAGTATACTAAAAATAAGCATGGCTAATCCTGAACCCAAAAAGATGATTGCTGAGTTTATAAAAGATAAAGACGTTGTTTTGGTTGTTGAGGAACTAGATGATTATTTAGAGAGAAAAGTTAAGTTAGTTGTAAAGGAGTTTAACATACAGAAAGAAATACATGGTAAAGATTCGATCACTGGTGTTGGTGAGCTGAGAGTAGAACATGTTATAAATGCACTGCAAAAAATCTATAACATTAGTAGGTTTGATTTCTCTTTGAGAAAAGAAAAATACAAGAATATAGAGGTTCCAAAAAGATTTCCAACTTTCTGTCCAGGTTGTCCACATAGATCAACTTATTATGCGTTCAAAGTTGCGATGGAAGAACTTGGCTTAAGAAGAGAAGATGTCGTTATTGGTGGAGATATAGGATGTTACATGTTGGCTATTAACCCACCATATCAACTAGCAGATTTCATCATAGATATGGGTGCTGGTTTAGGAGTTTCTCATGGTATAGCTAAATCAGTAGAAAACCAAAAGGTAGTTGCTTTCATTGGTGATGGTACGTTTTACCATGCTGGCATGCCGCAATTACTAAACGCTAGATTCAACAATTCTAACTTGATTACAGTAGTTTTGGATAATAGCTATACTGCCATGACAGGTCAACAGCCAAATCCAGGTAGTGATGTTAATGCCATGGGTGAAAAAGTTGGCGGTGTTAAAATAGAAGAAATAGCAAAGGCATTTGGCTATAAGAATGTTGCTGTGATAAATCCATACAACTTAAAAGAAGCTATTGAAGTTTTCAGAAAGGCTTTAGCTAGCAATGAACAATGGGTGATTGTTTCCAGGGCTGAATGTAGATTGGCGATGGTAAGAAGATTGATGAGTAAAGATTTGAAGATACCTAAGTTCTACGTTGCAAATCAGGTAGAAGAGTGTAAAGAAAAATTGATGAAGATAGGTTGCCCAGCTATCCAAATGGATGAAAACGGCAACGTTTACATAGACCAAGATTTGTGTTGGGGTTGTGGCTTATGTTTCCAGGTTTGTCCGCAAGCTGTTAGAGCAAAGGTGGAAAAATGAATGAAAAGAATGTAATAATAAATGGAGTAGGAGGTCAGGGTATACTAACATTACTAGACTTGCTAGCAAACGCTGCTATGCTTCAAGGCTATGAGGTGAAAACAGCAGAGGTTCATGGTTTATCCCAAAGATATGGTGCATTGGAGACTCATTTGAGGTTTGGTGAAAAGATAAATTCTTCTCTAGTAATGGAAGGAGACGCTGATTCAATAATCTCTTTGGAGCCCTTAGAGGCGTTGAGAGTAGTTAAGTATGCCAGCAAGAAAACTGTTTACTTGATAAACACATTCAAAATCGCTCCGATAAGCTTAACAATAGAGATGAAAAAATACCCAGAGCTTTCGTTCATAGAAGAGCGATTGAAAAGATTTACTTCAAATATAATTTGGGTCGATGCTAGCAATAAAGTGAAAGAAATAACTGGTAATACAATAGCAACAAACATATACATGGCTGGGTTCGCAATTGGTTATGGCTTACTAGAGATTTCACCAGGAAATTTTGAGAATGCTATAAGAGAAAGATTTGCTGGTAAAGATGCTATTATAGGGCAAAATCTGAATGTATTTAGGAGGGGTGTAGAAGATGGTAAAAGTAAGCGTGGATAGAAAAAAGTGTATTGGCTGTGGACTATGCGTTTCAATGTTGCCAGAGGTCTTTGAGTTTAAAAAAGGCAAAGCTAGCGTAAAGAATCCTAAGGGAGCGCCAGTAGAGAAGATAAAAGAAGTTGCAAGCATGTGTGCGGTGCAAGCAATAATAGTGGAAGAAGATTAAGCAATAGCTTTAGCAGCAATCACAGCATCTTCAGGATAACTGAAACATGGTATTCTATACTTTTTCTCAATTTGTTTGATTTCTTTGTTTTCGCAATCGCTCACTAACAACACTGGCTTCCTGATTTTAATTCCTTCAAATATAGATTTTAGTTTTTCTAACGTTGGTAATTGAGAAATCAGAACCATTATGATCATATCAACGTTTTTATCTTTCATTAGTGTATCCAACGCAATCTTATACCTATCTGTTGTAGCATCACCCAGTAAATCCAAAGGATTTCTTATATTGATCATGTAACCAAGTTTTTTCTCTAAAGATTTTTTTGTTTTTTCAGAAAATTCAGCCATTTTTAATTTTAGTGTAGAAACTTTGTCTGTAGTTAATATACCGAAACCACCTCCGTTAGTTATGATTCCAATCCTCTTGCCGTTATTCTTACCATAGTATTCCAATGCTTTAGCCGCTAAAAATAATTCTCTTAGATTTTCGACTTCAATTATTCCAAACTGCTTAAAGAAACCTTTGTATATCTCATAACTTCCAGCCAGCGAACCTGTATGAGATAAAGCAGCTTTTTTACCTTCTTCTGTTTTGCCGCCCTTTATTGCTATTGTTGGTTTTTTAACTTTCTTCAGAATTTTCATCAGTTTCTTTGCATTTTTTATACCTTCTACATACCAAGCAATTACTTTTGTGTTTTTGTCTTTAGCCAAAAATTCTATTAGGTCGCTTTCATCAGTTTGCGTTGCATTGCCATAACTAATAAACTTAGAAATACCATACCCTTCTTTTGCTACCTGATCTAGTAAAGCTACTGCTAACGCACCAGATTGACTGATAAACGAGATGTTCCCTTTTTTAGGTCTTTTCATTTTTTCTTCTGGTACAAAGATACAGTCTAAGTTGGAATAGTTATCCAATATACCAAGAGTATTGGGTCCTATAAACCTTATGTCATATTTGTTTGCTATTTTAATCAGTTTTTCTTCTCCTGCTTCGTTTCCAACTTCAGAAAAGCCTGCGGTTATTATAACAACGTTCTTTATACCTTTTTTTCCGCATTCCTCTAGCACCAAAGGAACTATTTTAGCTGGGACAGCTATTATAGCTAGGTCTATCCTTTCTTTAATGCTTAGTACACTAGGATAACATTTCACTCCTAGGATGGATTTTGCTTTTGGGTTTATAGGATAAACTTTTTTTCCGTATCTTGTTAGAAGATTTTTGAATATGGTGTAACCAATCTTTCCTTTATGCCTAGAAGCACCTATTACAGCAATGCTTTTTGGTTTGAAGAAATTCTCTAGACTCACAAAATATTTGTTGTTTTAGATAAAATAAAAAATAAGGTCATATAAATTATTTTCCGGCTCTATAATACTTACAATTGTTTTAATGTAATTACTTAAAGT
>JAGGZO010000001.1 GCA_021161995.1 Candidatus Aenigmatarchaeota archaeon | reverse complement strand
TGAGTTGCAAAAAAGATTAGTAAACTTTCATAATATATGCAAGAGGAAGTATTCAAAATCCAGGAAAGATGAAACTTCCCAATTATCATGGTTATAATATTATCGATAAATTTATAGAAATAGGATTTATACCATTGCTTAATGAGTGTTATCCCAAACAGTGTTATAATGTTATTATTTGGAAACGAAAAACATCGTGATTAAAGGAGGGTTTGAATATGCATATTCATGAACTTTCATCTATGCCCTGGATTCATTTATTTGCATCGCCTGCTTGTAATCTTAATTGCTCCTATTGTACTCAGAAAATTGTCTGGAAAAGCAAGGTTTCTCAAGACTTTCTTCAAGACCCCAAGTTACTTGACTTTATCAGCCGTATTCCTCCAACTCATATATATCTTAGTGGAGGAGAACCATTAATACATCCAGGGATAAAAGAATTCGTACCTCTTGCAGGTAAATGTGGCCATAAGATTTCCTTTGATACTAATATATCTATATCAATGAAAAAACTGGAGTCATTTTTGTCTTCTTGGAATCCTGAGCACATTGGCTTCGTAAATATAAGTCATCATCTTGTATGTGGAATTTCACTAAAATATATAGAATCTCGTGTGCAACTTCTCAAAAATGCTGACATAAAACATTTTGTTAAGTATGTTGGGGTGCCAGAGATGTTCCCACAGATAGAAAAAAATATGAAATATCTAAAAGATAGAGGAACTGGAGCATGTGTTACAATTCTTCAAGGAAATTGGAAGGGACGGAATCTACCTGCCGAATATACATTTGATGAAACAATAAAACTACTGGAACTTGTTACCCTTAATACTCATGGATTACAGGTTTTTGAAGGCATTCATTCGCGTGGACTACTTTGTAGAGGGGGTCAAGATTTTATTTGCTATAACATGCATAATGACAAGAAAGTTATCCCCTGTTGTCATGGCAGTGCTTTCCCTCTAAATATGGAAAGAACCTTTTTCGAAACTGGAGAGCGAACAAAGATTAAATGTCCTATCAAGACTTGTCTCGGTGATCTTATGTTTATTTGTGGGATTAATGGTGTTGCTGATGAAATGAATCGGTTAGAGGCAATTTGCAATGGAAGTTTTGAATTCGTTGGAGTAGATTCAGTATTAAATTTCGTCCGTCGCATTATTCAAAAAGGTTATAGGCTGGTTAATTATGATAAATTTTTAGAAATAGAAAGGTATAAATCATCTTGTTTAAAACCTGTGGTGAAAAAGTGCGATTTTCAAAAATTAAGAGGTAAAACCGGACCAAAAATGGTTGCTGAACTTGAAGAATTTATATCAAAATGGAGGACACCTGAAAGTGTCATTTTGGACAATCCTGATATCGCATCTCTACTTACAGCAGAAATGAAAAAACTATCGCCTATGGAAGATAGTATGCTGGCGCGAGCGATTGCAAAGAAAGTTGCTCAAATTCGTTTTGCTCTGCCACGCAAGTGTAACATTGAGGTTATTTCAAGATGCCTGTTAAAATGTGAATTTTGCACTCTATACGATCTAAAAAACTATCGTCGTAAGGTACAAATGAGTTATGATGACTTTATGAAAATATGGAAATTCATGGAGGTATTTACTACAGAAGTTGAATTTACAGGCGGAGAACCTCTTTTAAATAGAGATGTATTTGCTATGATATCTGAGGTTAACAAAACAGGTGTATACTCCACCCTAACGACTAATGGACAACTTCTTAATAAAAAAAATTGTGAGCGTGTTCTTGAGGCTCGCCCCACGAGAATACTGATAGCTTATGATAGTGTTAGGGCAAAAAATTATGAGACTACTCGTGTGTTGGGTAAATTTGATCGACTGAAAGAAAATATTATTCAACTCGTTGACCGAAAGCGTGACTTGGGACTTGTAAGACCTGAGATTAATATACAAATGATTGTAAATAAGAAAAACAAAGATGAGGTGGAATTATTCTGGCAGGACGCTGTTAAATTGGGAGTTGATTCTGCTTCTATCAAGCCTATTCTGGTTTGGCCTGGTTCCGGTCCTGCTTTTGAAAAAATGATGATAGAAAAATATCTTATACCAGGGCATCCATTAAGTTATCATCAAGTAGATGAAAATGGTAATCTCGTCAAACCAAGAAAACCTGGGTTCTGTCCCAATGTTCACCATGTCCACATTGGTAGTGGCAGTGAAGTGATTCCTTGCTGGTATATGTTGAAAAAAACCTATGTTGCAGGCTATGCAGCAGATAAACCATTTTTAGATATTTGGTTCAGCAAGGATTATGTTGAATATCGTCGTAAGATGAGAGAGGAAACTGTTGTAGAAGGATGCCGAGGATGTATTGGAAAGTATAATCCCAAATTATTCGTGACAAGGACCATTGATGAACTAAAAAAAGCGTATCCAGAGGTAGTTACTGCTATGTCCAAACAAAAGGCTTGTATCAATATTCCCATTGTATCTGTTCAGGATTTACATAAAAAATTAGGTTTTGAAACGCCAATTAATTATCCCAAAACCTCACTTGAAAAACCATCAACGGAATGGAAGATGGATATAGCAAAAACCTTAAATCAACAAGGAGAAGAGCTATTCATCAAAGGCGATACTAAGGGTGCATTAAATGCTTTTCTAAAAGCCATTGAGATAGACCCAAATCTTGCCGTTG
>JAGGZO010000042.1 GCA_021161995.1 Candidatus Aenigmatarchaeota archaeon | reverse complement strand
TTCTTGAAGGAAATGATTTTTCTTTTGATTAAATCTTAATTCATCCCATAGAACAGATACTTTATTTGATATTTTATCTAACGACAAATTATATTCCTTATTAAACAATCCTCCACCTTCAATCTTTTTAACCAAAAAACAGATTTTCTCTTTGATATCATAAAAATCAATAATAAACCACTCTTTCAAAAAATAAGATAAATTAAAATCTGAAAAAATGGTGGAATTAATAAATTTGTTTACTCTTTTTTTTCCAACAACTTCTTTGGCATAATCTAAGATATAAATCAATTGTAATATATCTGCTACTTCAGGTTCTATCTTCTTCTTATCCTTCAAATTTGATATATAATCCATCATACCTTTGCAGTGGTTTATGCACTGCTCCATGAATCTATTTTCGATATCATTATTCATTTTTAGTACCCTATAGATTATGTTTTTTTCTATTTTAAATTTCGTGCTAAATTTTAACCGAATTTAACGGAGATATTAGATTAGACTTATAAAGGAATCTAAAATAACGAATAAGATAATGAAAATATTGTTTATATGTCCCCAGCCAAAAGATCTTCTTTTAACTACCTATGAGAAAAAAAAGACTTCTCTTTTTCATAAGATAATGCTAAAACTGACTTCTATAAATAAAAATATGTCCTTACCAATTTTGGCAGCTGTGACCCCTAGAGAGCATACTGTGATGTTACAAGAAGGCACCTTTGATGAAATTAATTTTGATATAGATTGTGATATAGTTGGCATAACATATACAACGTTAGATGCGTTGTGTGCATATAAAATAGCCGATGAATTTAAAAGACGAAAAATCACTGTAATTCTTGGAGGATACCACGCCTCCGCTCTTCCAGACGAAGCAAAACAACATGCAGATGCTGTGGTTATAGGTGAGGCAGAGGAAATTTGGCCACAAATATTAAAGGATTTTGAGAGAGGAAACTTAAAATCTTTCTACAAGCAAGATCGGCCCACTGATCCAAGAAAAATTCCGATACCTTTGTTTGAAATGTATCCTAAAAACGCTTCTTTAGGTATCCAAGCCTCCAGAGGTTGTCCAATGGGTTGTGAATTTTGTTCTATAACAAATGCCAGATTTAGAAATATTTTTCGACCGAGACCCATCGAAGATGTTATTGAAGAGATTTCACTGAATCCCCAGAAGAATATTAGCTTTTATGATCCTTCTCTAACTATCGATCCAAGTTATACCAAGGCTCTATTTAAAGGTGTAAAAGACTCTGGTATCAATAAAAAATTTGCTTGTTATGGAAATATAAATATCTTAGCAAAAGATGATGAATTATTAAAACTTGCCAGCGAAGCTGGTGTAATACAATGGGAAATAGGTTTTGAGTCCATCATACAGAAAAGCTTGAATGATATAGGAAAAAAGAGTAACAGAGTGAAAGAATATGCAAAGGGCATTAGAAAAATACATAATTACAATATGATGATTCTTGGCGATTTTGTATTTGGATTTGATAATGATCCGCCAGATATTGGTGATAAAACTCTTGAATTTGTTAATGATTCGGATATAGATATACCTGACGTACAGATACTGACACCCTTTCCAGGCACACCCCTTTTTAATAGACTAGAAAACGAAGGGAGGATTATAACGAAAGATTGGTCAAAGTATGATTTTGAACATGTTGTTTTTAAACCAAAACGAATGACAGTAGAAGAATTATACGAAAATGCAAAAATTTTTTTCAAAAAATCCTATAAAAAGACAAAAATCTTAAAGAGAGTGATTAGAGGAATAAACCTTGGATATGATACCTTCGTTGTGGTACTATTTGAAAATTTAACTATGTCAACAAAACGATATATTTGATGTTTGATCTAGGACGATTCAATTTTCTTCTTTTAAATAAATATGAACTACTGTTATGGAAATCAGGATGAATACTAAAAATAATGTTAGTGGAATAATTGAATAAGTTTTAATAAAGAGATTAAACGAAACAGAGTTGCACCATATGAGAAAAAGAGCGCTGACCAGCTTCCTTATTAAAGTAATTTTTCTAAAAAGATTAACAAGAATTAGAATGGGTAAGCAGATAGTGATACTGACTAGGATTACATCATTCCAAGCAAAATAATATATTGATAAAATAAAGCTCAAAACAAAAAGGATAGTACCCACATAAATTGTTTTTCTTTGACCTAGTATTGTACATGTGGTTTTAATACCAAATTCTCTATCTGTTTCAATATCAAAGTAGCTAATAAAAAGATAATAAGATGCTACAAGTAGACTAACAATTACAATTTGCACAATTGATTGATTCGTAAGAGGATTACCTAGAAGAACATACCCCAAAAGAAAAGGTATCGCTCCAAATCCCAATGCATTAGCTAAGATGTCGAGTGGAGGAATAGTTTTTAGTCGCAGTGGAGGGGTTGCATAGATGAAAAATACTAAAAACAAAGACAATCCAATAATCGCTAAGTATACATCTATATAGAATAATAAGAGTAAACCGAGTCCAGCGGACAGGAAAGATGAAAATAGCATTTCTTTTGGTGAGATGAATCTAAAAAATTCAATATTTTTCTCGGCATGTTTATCCAATTCTCTATCAAATACATAATTTATCCAAGAACCAGAATTAACGATAAGTAAGATAGAAAGCATGGCCAGCATGGTATAAATCAAATGAAAAGATTGAAAGGAATACCATTCCCCAAGAAGTAAAAAAATTATTGAACTAGTCCACCCTCATATCTAGATGCTTGAATGTAGTATCCTACTTTATAACATATAAATTTCAATTTGGAAGCAATATTTTTCTTCATTTTTCTCAAATAAAGCAAGATAAAAATTACAAATTATAAGATTTTCGTATCTTATAAAAATGTAAAGCCTACGAGCGACGAATGTAAAACATAGCTTGATATGAAATAAGCTATTATTGCACCAGTATTTAGAAAAGGAAGTCCTGGCTGTGGTTTACCTTTTATGACAAGTAGCATGAGAACAAAAAAGCCAACAAGAATACCAAGAATAACTGAAAAGGATATCATAAGATCGCCAATAAAGTTATAGCAGGCTGCAACAAGAATACCTGGTATAACAACATCTCCAACCCCCATAAAAAAAGCATCCCTTTCTTCACCCTTATCAAGTTTCTTTTTCAGACTAGTTTCTTCCTTTCTGAAGGAATATGGCAGCTTCTTTGGTATTATGAAAAGAACAGGTAACTTTAGATCAACAACTGTATCTGCCAGTGTTATCATGTGTTTTGTTTTGTATACTGAGATGAAATCATATATGGCAAGAATAGTAAGTAAAATTATTACAAGAGGAATAGTCAGTGAGATGCCAAATATCGCAATCGAACCTATAGCTACGAGAATTCCACATAAGTCTATAACATACCACTCAGGATAGTATACAAGAGCTAGAACTATCAGCAGAGTCATAACGAGAGAGAGATAAAATGCAAAGGGCTCTGCAATAAACATTACAAAAATAGGGTCAAGAACGTACATGCTTGTTACTGCAACTGCCGCGAGAATAAACACGTAAATTAACCTCTTTTTCCAATATTTTGCAATCGTTAGAATAACAAGAGTTAAAACGAGAAGGATTGCTATGAAATAGATAATGTTCATTGGATTTTCTGGATTCTCAAATGCCTGCATGCCTGCGTTTTTAAATGGTTTTACTATCAAGAGAGAGACAAAGTATACAAACAAAAAAAGCATTGACATCCAGAGTGCTGGTATTATTTCATTGGCCTTCATCATTTTGGTTAGCGCTTAGATATATTTTAATCATACGAAAAATACGAACCAAATATATACACCGTATATCGCTACAAGAAAAACTCCTTCTATACGTGAGATTCTTTTTCCTGTATAGAATATTGGAACAAGAAAAAGGGTAACAAAAAACAACAAAACCATACTCATCAAAGCCCTAAAATCAACGGCAACTTCTGTGATAATGGAAACTATGCCCATTATAAGAAGTATATTGAATATATTTGAACCAATGAGATTGCCAATTGATATATCTCCTTCCTCTCTATTCGATGCCATCGAGGATACAACGAGTTCTGGAATGGATGTTCCTATAGCAACCATAGAAACTGCTATAACCATCTCTGAAACTCCGAACCACCTCGCAAAGAAAACCGCTGAGTCAACAAGAAGCTCTGCACCAACTACTACACCTATAATACCAAAAATAATGAATGCTACATTCCTCTTCAAATCCCCATCTTTTTCTATATTGTTAATGTCCCTTTCCATATGCGCAATTCTGAGAAAAAACAGAATGTAGAGTACAAAGGATATTATGAGTATTGTTCCACCTATAACATTGAGTAATCCAAAGTATGAAAGACTGGTAAACAGCGCTACTACCAGGAGAAGTATAGGAACTTCTCTCCTTATAATGGTCTTGCTTACAGAAATTGGTTTTACTATGGCGCTTATTCCAAGAACGAGCAATAGATTTGCAAAACAGGAACCTATAACATTTCCAAGAGATAGTAATGGATGTGAGTGAATGGCAGCTATAGTGGAGGTCGTCAGTTCTGGTGCAGAAGTACCGTATGCAACGATGGTAAGAGAGATAATCAGTGAAGAAACTCCAATACGAGCAGCAGTTTTTGACGTTCCTAT
>JAGGZO010000003.1 GCA_021161995.1 Candidatus Aenigmatarchaeota archaeon | reverse complement strand
CCGTACTTTGAGAGTTTTTCAACATTCACAAAAAATAATTGTTTATAACATTTAATTCAAAGAAAGCAATTATGATTTCTCTTGGAATAGAATCAACAGCCCATACGATTGGTATAGGCATTATAGATGAAAATGGGGGTATATTGGCAGATGAAAGAGATATGATGAAAACAAAAGAAGGTAGTGGTTTTATACCAAGAGAGTTATTCGAACATCACCAAAAAATAGCGGTAGATTTATTGAAAAAAGCTATTGATAAAGCTGAAATAACAATAAGAGATGTTGATGTAATTTCGTTTTCTCAAGGAATGGGTATTCCAAACGCTTTGAGGGTTGGTGCTTCGCTAGCTAGGTATCTAGCTATAAAATACAAAAAACCTTTGGTTGGAGTTAACCACGGTGTTGCACACATAGAGATAGGTAGATTATTAACTAAAACGAAAGATCCAGTCGTTGTCTATATATCGGGTGGAAACACACAAATCATCACATATGTCGATGGTAGATACAGGATTCTTGGAGAAACTGAGGACATACCATTAGGAAACGCTCTAGATGAGTTGGCAAGGTTTTTGAATTACCCTATGCCCGGTGGACCGAAAATAGAGGAATTGGCAAAGAAAGGAAAATACGTAGATTTCCCATATGTTGTTAAAGGATCCAACGTTAGTTTCTCTGGTTTGGTTACACATGCTAAAAGACTGATAAAAAAAGGTTTTAAAGTAGAGGATGTGTGTTTCAGTTTCCAGGAAACTGCATTCGCTATGTTAGTAGAGGTTACCGAAAGGGTTTTAGCACATACAGAAAAAAATGAGGTTCTTGTTGTTGGTGGTGTAGCCAGAAACAAACGATTACAAGAAATGTTTAGGATAATGTGTAAAGAAAGGGGTGCAAGATTTGAAATAGTACCTTTCAAATACGCCGGTGATAATGGAGTTATGATTGCATGGACCGGTCTATTATCATATAAGCATGGTATCATTACAAAAATGGATGAAAGCAAAATATTACAAAAATGGAGAATAGACGAAGTTGAAGTTCCCTGGATGAAGTCTAGATCAATTCATCTTCGCTAACTATAACAAAATCGCCTATGCTCTTAACGGCACTAAACGGTATCAAGAATCTGCCCTTTTCGTCTGCTTTTAGATTGAAATCCTTGATGTACTTTGTTGGCTGTTCAACCACTATATTAAGGAGTTCACCGCTTTCCACTATGAAATCTATGTTTGCAACAACACCAAGCTTTCTACCGGTCTCACCAACAATAGTCTTACCGACAATTTCATGGACTCTTACTCTCTTGTCCACTCTATCACCTAATAATTATATTCTCATCACATCTTAATAAACTATATTTTTGAAGACCAAGAATATATTTGAAACCATGGTAAGATGCTTTGTAGCCATATTCCCAGAGGAGAAAGTAATAAAAAAGTCGATAGAGGTACTAAGACTTATAGATTCTTTACCAATGAAAACAAAATTAGTTGAACCCGAAAATTTACATATTTCCTTAAGTTTCCTTGGTGAAAAATCTGATAATGAAATACAAAAAATAATTAATAAATTGGAGATAATTGCAGAGGGGTTTCATTCCTTTGAGGTTGAGTTCAATGGTATTGAATTCATTCCAAACAAATCATTTATAAGAGTCTTAGCTGTGAAGGTAAAAAGTTTTGATGGTGAAGTTTTAAGGAATAAAATCGTTAGTTCTGTTGGTGGAAGTAGCTATCCACTTCATCTTACATTAGCAAGAGTAAAAAATGTTTCAAATAAAAACAAAGTCGTTGAATCACTATCTAGCATTAATATTTCTGAAAAATCTATTGTGAAAAGCTTCTACTTAGTAAAAAGTCAATTAACGAAAAAGGGTCCTGTTTACACACCAATAAAAGAGTTTAAATTAGATTAATACTGCTTTATCTAGTATATCACTCTCTGTTATTATACCAGCTAGTTTGTCTTCATTATTCAACACGACGACTGTATCAATGATGTTGGCTTTCATACTTCTAGCAATACTAATAACTGGATCCTGCTCATGAACAATTAGATAATTGTTTGAAACAAATAATTTAGCATTTATCTTAATGAATTCGTCCCAAGCAAAATTTACTGAACTTAGATTTTTTAACATAGCAGTAATATGTAATAAACCAACTACATTCATGTTTCCATCAACAATGGGGAATCTTTTGAATGATGTTTTAACAAATGTTCTGATTATCTCTACGCTATCATTTTCCGTAACCCCTTTTACATAGAATGGTTTCTCTGTCATAATATCTTTTGCTTTCATCGATTCATCCATAGGTAAATCAAAAATTATGTCACGTTTTTCTATCAAACCAATTACTTTAGTATCATCATCAACAACTGGCAAACCGCTAATTGAAAATAAACGCATTTTATTTACAACATCAATCAAAGATTCGTCTTGAAAAGCACACACCACATTCCTTTTCATGAATTCGTTAACCAAAATATCATTTGTTTTCTTTTCGTAATACCTGCTTACAATATCCATAGCTGTGTAAACACCCAATAGATGTTTTTTATGATCAACAACCGGAACCCTCCACTTACTAGATTTAAGTAATCTATTAGCAGCAGAAACAATATTGATATTAGGTGTAGAAAAAACAATATCTTTATCCACTAAATCTATGGCTCTTTCTATTGTAACTCTTCCCGACAGCTCTCGCATAACCATTTTCCATCAACATATCTTAGATCGTCAGATGTATTTCCACATTCATCACAAACACCAAACAAGCTTTCTTCTTCTGGGGTTTCTTTCAATACTTTTTCTTTTTCTGCGGCTATCTCATTTTTTAGTTCTAGTATATCTATTAACTCTGGTACAGTTCTAGCAATAGCGTCAGCTGTCACTATACCAACAAGATTTTTGTTATCATCAATAACAACAACCCTACTAATGTTGTACATCCTCATCTTTGTAGTAGCTACCTGTATTTCATCATCAGGTTTAACAAATATCAAAGGATATGACATTATTTCTCTTGCTTTAACATCTTTTGGTTGTAAATTCCTTGCAACGACTTTCTTTATTATATCTGTATCTGTTATTATACCGACTGCAGAGTCTCTCTTTTTCACAATTACACATGAAGCATATTGTCTATTCATGAATTCTGCTATCTTATCAACAGTCGTGTTTTCATCGACAAACATTATGTTTTCGTTCATCACATCTCTAACAAGCAAACCCATAATCTAATATCATTGTTTATATTTTAATTGCTTGCAATCAATTATTGATAATGGGATATAGAATTTTGGTTCTTGCCGATATACATGCAGACATAGAGAATTTACTGAAGTTCATCAGAGAAATAAAACAAAAAGAAAAATTTGATTTTGTAGTTTCACCAGGAGATTTCATAGACAGTTTACTACCAAAATACATGGATGTTTACGAAGTTTTTGATATAATAATAGAGGAACTTAAACTACTAGATAAACCTTTGATCACAGTGCCAGGAAATCAGGATGGTGAAATTCTAGATGAATTAAAGAAAGAAACCTACTGTGTTCATGGTAAAGGTTATGTTTTTGATGATATTGGATTTTATGGATATGGTGGTGCAAGAACACCAGCGAAAACATCTTTAGAACCAAGTGAAGAAGAACTAATACATGCACTCGAAAAATCGTATCAAGAAATATATAATGCAAAATATAAGATACAAGTAACACATATGCCACCTTATGAAACAAAATTAGATCTCCTACCATTTGGCTTTCATGTTGGTTCAAAGGCAATAAGAAATTTCATTTCTTTAAGAAGTCCAACAGTTGCTATATCAGCTCACATACATGAAGCAAAGGGTGTTGATAGGATAAATAATACAAAAATAATTAATCCAGGGAGGTTTACAGAGGGAAATTATGCAATTGCAGAAGTAGGTGAAACAGATATGAAGATTGAACTAAAAAATTTATTAGATGAAATGAAAATAATAGTATAACTTCTCAAGGGTGTATAGATGGATGAAAAAAAATTAATACAGAAGTCTGATGAGCAACTGAAAATTAATATTTCTCAAGAAAAGGAAAATATTGAAATTGCATTTTTACTGGAAAGGTTAGATTTCACGGATATTATTATACTAAAAAAATTTTATTTAACAGGTAAAGCATTTCCATATGATACACAACCATACTGCTTTCCAATTCTTTATAGTGAGATGAGAGAAAACAATAATCTAAAACTAACAAAAGAAGGCCTGAGAAAGAGACTACATTCTCTCGTTAAAGTTGGTTTACTTGAAAAGATAAACAGAAGTAACCCATCTATCTATCTTCCAATCAAGGATAAAGTTGATTTTGTGAGAAAGTTGATAAAGAAGTTTTTTCTTACATCCGGTCTTTTCAATTCTCTAATATAAAATATATTTTTGAAAACATCCATCTGAGTATCTATTCATCAATCGAGTTTTTACAATAACACCGTCAACACTCAACAAATCAATGAACAGTAATAATTTAATACACACCTAACTATATAGATTCTAAAGTACCAGTATAAATTTATACATAGTTATTAGTACATTGTATTATAT
>JAGGZO010000006.1 GCA_021161995.1 Candidatus Aenigmatarchaeota archaeon | reverse complement strand
TATTAGAAATGTTATGTTTGCAAAAATATCAAAAAGTCTAAACATTTTTTTATAGAAAATGACGGATATAATATATACTATCGAAATTATTACAGGTAGAAATATCTTTGAGAAACCAAAGTTATAAGCAAGAATACTTAGATAAATTATAGGATAAAGAATATTCATCGCAATTATAATCTTTTCTGTTTTTTCCTTACCCAATACAACTACTGTAGTTTTTAACCCGGCTTTCTTGTCATGGTCGTAGTCAGTATAGTGATTCCTCAGCTCTAAATTGATAGAGACATAGGCTATTAAAAGTGAAGTTAGTATAGCGATTTTATCTATTCCAGTATCAAACACAACAAATGGATATAGGAATATCATAACTCCAAAGAATAGTGAATGCGAAACTATATCTAGCAAAAATCTTCCTTTGAGTTTTATCGGTTTTGATGAATACATAGCAGAAACCAGAAGCATTATGATCATGTACCAAACAGCATTTTCGTTTATTAGCGCTGTAAAAAGAATAGATGCGATTATAGAAAGTAGGATAATGAGCTTTGCTTCTTTATAGCTTATTTTACCTTTTGCTAACGGATTCTTTGTATGTTTTTCATGCTTGTCTTCTTCTATATCGAAATAATTATTTATTGCAAATGAGAATGAGAGATAGGAGAACAGAGAGAAGAGAAAGTATATAATCATACTTACATTGGGTATATATCTTGATACTAATATGCCGAGTATCCCCATTAGCATATAAGCTTTCCATCCTTGTGGTCTTATGAAAAATATAAAATCTTTTATTTTCATATACTCTTTAAAATATCTCACTAGAATATAAATTTTTTATGAACCTTGTAGCTGTGATAGAAGCCATTTTGTTTAGTTCTTCTGAACCTGTTAGCATGATTTCCCTAAGAAGAATTTTGAGTGCTAGAGAAAGCGAAATTCTAGATGCAATAGAGAAGCTCAAAAAGAAGTATAATGATGATGAAAATAGTGGTGTAGAATTAGTGGAAACACCTTCTGGGTTTGAGCTTAGAATAAAGCCGTCTTATAGGCAATTTGCTTCTAGATTCGCACCTTTTTCTGACTTGAGTGAAGGGATGCTCAGAACATTAGCATTGGTTATACTGAAAAATCCCATATTACAATCTGAGATAGTTAAGATTCAGGGCAACAAAGCTTATGATTACATTAAAGCATTGGAATCTAAGGGTTTGATAACAACAGAAAAAGTTAAAAGGACCAAATTGGTCTCCCTCAGCGAAGGTTTTGAAAAATACTTTGGGATGAGTATAGAGCAAATAAAACAGGAAATAGAGAAGATGCTTGATAAAAAGTATGTTGAATCAAAAAAATCACAACAAGACAATGAACAATTTGAAGATAACGGTTAAATGAATATCTATGGGGTCTAAAACTTCAATTTCTTTCGTTGATTTATATTACTGGCTTATCGAGAACAAAGATTTTATTGTAGGCTCTAAACTGGATAACATAAAACACAAAGAGAACAGTTTTACCTTTAGTTTTGTTAAGAACAGAAAAAAACATCATTTAACGATGTTGTTGCCAAATTTTCTGTACATAGATGATAGGGCTATAAAGACTGATAAATTTCCTAGTAATTTTTGCATGCAACTAAGAAAATATTTGCGGGGTAAGCATGTTTTATCCATAGAGCAATATCAGAGTGAGAGAATATTGGAAATAAATTTTGATAACTATGTTTTAATAATAGAGTTTATACCTCCTGGTAATGTTGTTCTTGTTGATTCTTTAGAGAGGAAAATAATAACTTCTTTGTATAAGCATGAATGGAAAGATAGAAAGATATTTCCTGGTGAAATCTACAGGTATCCGCCCAGAGTTTTTTCATTGTTTAATAAATCTGTATTGGACCTCCAGAAAATATTCTGCACTATAGAAAAAGAGGTTGTTAGATTTTTGGCAAAGGACTGTGGCTTTAGTGGTCTTTATGCAGAAGAAATATGTTTTCTAGCTAAACTCGATAAAAATAAACTTGTTAAAGAACTTACACAAGGAGAAATAGATAGAATAGTTAATGTAACTAATCAGATAATGAATAAGGAAATTGACCCGAGGATATATTTGGAAAGCAATGAAATGGTTTCGTTTTCACCTTTTGAAATAAGACATTTTTCGGACAAAAAAGAGTTGAAGATGAATACGTTTAACGATGTGATAAAAACTTATGCTAAAAATTTTCAGAAAAAAATTGATGAGAAAAAAATTAAGAGGCTTGAAGAGAAACAAAAGAAAATCAGGGAGCAGCAGATAAACAAACTCAGCGAATTGTTGGAAAGAGAATCTAAGTATAGGAAAATCGGAGAGCTTATATATCAACACTATGCTGAAATTTCTGGATTATTGAATGAAATAATATCTCTTAGGGAAAATAAAATGAAATGGAAAGATATAGAAAGTAGAATAAAATCTGAATATCAAATAGTTAAGAAGATAGAATATCAAAAAGGGAAGGTTATAGTTTCTTTAGATGGAGTGGAATTTGAATTAGACTTTAGAAGAAGTATAGATGAAAATGCTGGTGAATACTTCAATAAGGCAAAAAAGCTCAAAGAAAAAATGAAGACACTAGAAAAAATAATAAAAGAACCAATCAAATTACCTGAAGATAAACATCCTTTATCTAAAAAACTATTGGTCAAACAAAAAATTGCCTGGTATGAAAAGTTTAGGTATTTCTTTTCATCCAACGGATTTTTGATCATAAGCGGTAAAGATGCTGAAACAAATGAACTTTTGATTAGAAAGTATGTTGGTAAGTATGATTTGATTTTGCATGCTGATATACATGGCTCACCATTTACTGTGATAAAAAATGATAAAAAGGTTATACCATTACCACCAGAAACTATATATGAGGCCGCCCAGTTTACTGCAGTTTATTCCAGGGCGTGGAAATTAAAGTTGGGTAGTATACACGTATATTACTTTACTCCAGATCAAATAGTCAAGCAAGGTGGTCTGCCAAAGGGCAGTTTTGTAATAAAAGGTAAAAAAGGCTGGTTAGAAAAAATAAAGCTGAGATTATCTATAGGAATAGTTGTTAGCGATCACTATGATTCTGTCAAAATTGTTTATGGTCCACCTGGGGTTGTTAAGAAGAGGACGCCATATATGATAACTATTTTACCAGGAGATAAAAAAGGTAATGAGCTAGTAAAAGAAATTAAGACAGAATTAGCTAGAAAGGTTCCAGTTGAAGTTAGAGATTTAGTAGAGAGTATGCCAGATAATAAAATACTTGAGATAATACCCTATGGTGAAGGAGATTTAGTGAGATAGCAAAAATAAATTCTTTCATTCTATCAACAATAATATGAATGGTTTTAAAAGCTTGGAAAAAGAAATTAAAAACACTCAGATAATAATACTCGCTGGTGGTAGTGGAAAACGGATGGGTAAGGTTGATGTTCCCAAACCTTTGTTGAATCTTAACAATGAAAAAACACTTCTCGATAATGAGATAGAATACTACGCACGATGGGGTTTTGAGGATTTCGTTTTGCTCATAGGATATAAAAGCGATATGGTATTAGAACATTTAGAAAAAAGAAAAGATTTCATAAAGGACCTTGGTATTTCCATTAAAGTTTCTGTGGATCCAGTAACAAAAAATTGGGGTAAAGGTAAGGCAATAAAATATGCGATTGAGAATGGTGTTATAGACACAAAAAAGAGAGCTATCATATCTTATCCAGATGACTTAAAACTTGATAAAATGCTACCAGTTAAGTTGTTAGTTCATCATCTCTCTGGCAAAGAGAATCTCAATATATGGATGACTCTTGTTTTAGTCAGTGCTATAGAGTTTCCTTATGGCGTTGCTCATATAAACTCGCAGGGAATAATAACGGAGTTTGTTGAGAAACCTGTTATGGATATCTATACAAACATAGGAGTTTCGATGTGTGAACCAGAGGTTTTTGATATAGTTAGAGATGTAGTTGACCTAGATGCCGATAAATCAATAGAATTTGAGGGAGTTGTTTTACCAATATTAGCTAAGAAAGAAAAAATATTCAGCATGATAATACCGATGGGAACTTGGTTGCCGGTTAATGACATAAAAAGTTATGAAAAGGCGTTGAGTATTTTTAATGGGTCTGTTTGATCATCCTTCTATTATTTCATATTCGTCTTCGTATTCTTCTGGGTTCCACTCTAGTACCACGTTTACATCATATGGATGTAGCGGATATCTACCTGTGCATCCCACACCATAGACACCGTCTAGCATGCCAGGCATTTCCATAGCAAAGTATCTTTCAAATGCATCTTCTAGAATTCTACCAGCTTCTTCATATGCTTGGAATTCATCCATATCTTTTTCATCCATCAAGTATTCAGCTATTTCTCTTTTGTACATCCTTAAGAACTCTATGACAGCTATTGGGTTATCGTATAGGACTTCTTCAACATCTTTTTTCATCCTATCTAAGATGTACTCTATTTCGTCCATAAAAATTAATATACCCAAAAGCATTTATTTATTAACTACTCTTGAGTAACTATCTTTGAGTGTATGGACAATAGGGTTATCATTACTGTTTAGTAATTAATTTTACGAAATCTTTATATAGTGC
>JAGGZO010000074.1 GCA_021161995.1 Candidatus Aenigmatarchaeota archaeon | reverse complement strand
GCAATTATCTCAAAATTATTTTATGGATGATATATGGATGCTTGCTTTAATAATAGTATCCTTTTTCGTCGGTGTACTAGTATCAGCTTTCGTAAAGACTACGACACAAAGTAACACAATTCAAATACCAGCATGCATCAATCCAGCAGAATTTAATTCGGATCTTGACTTTGGGAATGGGGCATGTCAAGAATTAACAGATTCTATACAAAGTAATGGTTACTGTTATAATGGCACTATAGACGGTGATACTGGAGTTATAATAATTCATCCTTTATCAGTAGAGAGGGGGAGGTACATATCAAAAATGTTTATGCTTCCAGACAAAGAAAATCTAAAACTAGTAATAAAAGTGGCAAATGTTGTAGGGAAGAGACCTTGGCTTGGTGATCATTGCCCAAATTGTGACTCAGGAATTTTCATAAGCATAACTGACCTCACTGATTGGAGCGAACACGAAATAGATGATTTTGTAATAAAATCAACAGACGGATGGATTGTAAAGGAATATGACATAACTCAATTCAAAGGAAAGCCGATAATGCTTGACATATATGGATATGCTGCCGGGAATGAGAAATGGAACGGTGAATGGACTGCTGTAGGATACATATCAATTCAGTAAGCACCAATAGGCCAAGAGACGAATACGTCATTTCGAGTTTTCTTATCTTTTTATTAAGCGTTTAAATCCTTTAGCAAAGAATAAAGGTATTCTCTTATTATTTAATAAGGGTATCAACTATTTTTGGTTAGCACAAGACATGGGTACTAATATACAAATTATTCGAGTAAATATTATTTTACATGCGTATTTTGCTAAAAAATGGCCTAGTACCATATGGAAGTGGTTACAACTCGAAAAAGATAGACATATTAATTGAAGGTTCAAAAATTGTGAAAATTACCAAAGATATACCAAAGAACTCTGCAGAGAAAATAATAGATGCAAAAAACAAACTAGTTATCCCAGGTTTAATAAACACTCACACACATATTCCAATGTCGTTATTTAGGGGATTAGCAGATGATTTGAAACTAGATGAATGGCTACAAAAATATATATGGCCGAGAGAAGCGAAACTAACCAAAAAAGATGTTTATTATGGATCGCTACTAGCTCTCTTAGAAATGATAAAATCTGGAACAACAACATTTGTCGATATGTATTTCCACGAAGATGAAGTCGCAAAAGCGGCACTAAAATCCGGATTAAGAGGTTACTTGGCTTATGGTATGATAGATTTTGGAAACAAAGAAAAAGCTGAAAAAGAAATCAAAGAAGCTAAAAGAATAATGAAGTATATCGATTCGCTAAAATCAGAAAGAATTAACTTCTTATTTGGTCCGCATGCCCCATACACATGCTCGCCTGAATTTCTCTCAGAAATAAAGCATCTAGCCGATAAATACCAAAAGTTTATAACAATTCATGTAGCTGAAACGAAGGACGAGGTTAAGATGATAAAGAAAAAATATGGAAAAACGCCAACTCATTTATTAGACTCAATTGGTTTTTTGAGCGAAAAGGTTTTAGTTGCTCATGCTGTATGGTTAATTAAAAAAGATATAGAAATACTAGCAAAAAGGAACGTTACAGTATCTCATAATCCGGTAAGTAACATGAAACTTGCTAGTGGTGTAATGAAATTAAAGGAGTTGTTAGCTGCTAATGTAAACATCACCTTGGGAACGGATGGACCAGCCAGTAATAATACTCTAGATATGTTCGAAGAAATGAAACTTGCTGCTCTTTTACATAAAATTGCAACACTAGACCCATCGACAGTAGATGCAAAAACTGTATTTAAGATGGCAACAGAAAACGCCGCTAAATTCCTTGGAATAAGAGCAGGGAAAATAAAAGAGGGTTATTTAGCCGATCTTGTATTGATAAATCTCAATAAACCACATTTAAAACCACTAACTAACCCAATTAGTCACTTAGTTTATTCAGCCAATGGGTCTGATGTTGATACCGTAATAGTCAATGGGAAGGTTGTAATGGAAAACAGAGAAGTATTGACCATAAATGAAGAAAAAATTTTGTCTAAGATAGATAAAATAGCTAAGAAATTCCTTTAATTAATTTTTTAAACTTTTCATGTCGAAATATTCATGATGAAAGAGACAACAATAAGATGGCCGACTAGCAAATTTATAAAAGTAAGATGTTTGAAGTGTAGAAACGAGCAAGTGATATTCGATAAGGCAGCGACAGAGATAAAGTGCTTGAATTGTGGTGAAGTGATAGCTAGACCAACCGGAGGTAAAATAGAACTCGTAAACGCAGAAATAATCAAAACATTCTAGAAGTCCCAAACCCGTTCTATTTTTACAATTACTACTTTACATGATTTTTATTCATGGTATGCGAAATATGCGAATAAACTCCATAATCCTTTTAGAATTAATGCAAGAGCTAGAAAATCAGCTACTTTTTCTATGCCAGGGGAGAATTCCGCTAGATATAGGAGTATACCTGAGACGATATCAAGTAGCCCAAGCGACAAAAATGCAATGCTCATGATAATAAATTCAAAGAGAAATAAAATAAAGAAACTATTCAAGAGCCTTTCTCGAAAAGAGTTTTGAGTTTCTTTTTAGTTCATTCATGAATTGCTCCGGTACATAACTATCTTCACTGACATATACAACAACAGGATATTCATGCAATTTACCATCAACATTTTCTATTCTTGTTCCTTCTATCCAAAGTAGATTATAAAGAGATAACTTGTTAATATTCAAATACTCAATCCTACAATTTTTTAGAATAAGCTCGTCGTAATCGGCACTGTTCATCTCAAGTTCCCTTATACTTTCATTCTCTAGAACTATCTTATGTCCCTTGGCATAAGAGTAGCTAAACAGTTTATGCTGGTATTCTCCCATTGACATATTATTCACCAAAAAGTAATTATCAAAGAAATTATAAAAATTTTCATGTACTCAGAAACTATAAAAATAAAACAATTATAAGGTAGTTATATTATTGGTGAGATGATGATATTCAAAAAAAGAACCATAAGAAGGTGCCCAAACTGCGGATATCCATTGCAAGAAGATTGGAACTACTGCCCAAACTGCGGATATTACATTGGTGCACTAAAAAGATCTAAGAATGTATTTGATGAAATGTTTGGTGATATAGATGATTTATTTGGTTATTTTGACAAAATGTTCAGAGAGATGTTTTCTAACACATTCAGGGACATGGAAAGAATAGAGAAAGATATAGAAAGGAAGCCAAAAGTTAGGCATGGTGGTATAAGCATAGTCATAAAGAGTGGAACTGGCACAAAACCCGTAGTTCAAGTAAAAACATTTGGAGACTATAAAAAACTGGAACCACACATAAAAGAAAAATTAGGTGTAAAAGAAGAAAAACCAAAGGTAAAAGAACTCAGACCTAGAAGGATTCCAAAGGTGACTGAAGAAGCTAACGTTAAAACAGAAGAAAAAGATGGAAAAATAATCATCACAGTAGACTTACCAGACGTAAAAAGAGAAGAAGATATAGAAATTAAAAAACTCGAACAGTCAATTGAAGTAAAGGCATTTGCAGGAGATAAAGCGTATTTTAGCTTAATACCAGTACCAGCGAATAGACATATAGCAAAGACAGAATTCAAAAATGGAAAACTAAAAATAGTTATGGAATAATAGCCCCTCAGCATTTTTTTGCTATTATAACAAAGAACAGATTCATTCTTTTACTGTTAAAGAACCTGAACTTTATAATCTTTGGTAATATCCTAAACAGATGTCTATGAATAGAGAGAACATACATCCACACCAGATTGCTGTCGAACATGAATGACCACAGATATCTAGAATATATTATCTCAAAACCGATATCTTTAAGTAAGTTAATTACAAAATCTATCTTTCTAGGAAAAGAAGGTATCAATCCCTCCATAACTGCCTCATTCCATTCATCTATCAGAATATAATCTTTGTTGAGATGATAAATAATATAAACTCCACCATTCTTAAGTACTCTATAAACTTCTGATATTGTTTTGAGAAAATCACGGTCATTCAAATGATCAGTAGTGCTAAAATCTACAATAATATCAAGTGAATTATTTTTCAGTGGAAGTGTTCTTATATCTCCATTCAGCAAAATCGCATCATCTATTTTTTCAGTTATTAAAACCTCTTTAGCGTACCTTACAAGTTTTTTCTCTATATCTATGTAAAGGACTTTACTAGGTCTAAAGTTTTCTCTAATCATCTCTGTTACATGTCGTGTCTCGTACATTATGGGATTGACTTCCTCCCATACATCAAATTTCATTACGACTGGTCTTTTCATTTGATACAAAGACCTAACTATACCAAAAGTATGACCAAAAATATAATAATACAGACATGAAATAACCCTATAAATTATCTCATAATCTCTTCTGGATTTTTTTCTCTTCAAATAATATTTGGTGTAGATACCCATAGACTCAACCATTCTCAATAAACTGATTATATTTTAATAATAACTTAAACTACTATGAATAAGGATTAAACACTTTAGTTTTATATTTAGCAGTCTTTAAAGAAAAGGCAGACATAAGTATTTTTAAAATTTTTTCTATTATCATAAAATAAATTATGTCTGCCTCCTTTATAAAACTAATCAAAATAATGGATAACAAAACACATAATCCACTATCATTCAAAAAATAAGAGGTGGTATTGATGACGATAAAGGAAATAGATGAAATAAAAGAGTTTGAAAGGATAGCAGCACATAGTCATATAACCGGACTCGGTTTAGAGGGCATAAAGGCAAAAAGAATAGGAGATGGTTTTGTTGGCCAAGTAGAAGCTAGAGAAGCAGCTGGTATAGTTGTTAGGCTCATAAAAGAAGGAAGATTTGCAGGTAGAGCTGTTTTAATAGCAGGTCCACCGGGAACAGGTAAAACATCCATAGCAATAGGTATAGCTAAGGAACTTGGCAAAGATGTTCCTTTCGTTCATTTAGCAGCTAGTGAAATTTATAGTAGCGAAGTAAAGAAAACTGAATTCTTAACACAGGCATTAAGAAAAGCTATAGGTGTTAGAATAAGAGAAGTTAGAAAAATATACGAAGGTGTTATTAAAAGCATAGATATACAGAAACAACCTCATCCATACAATCCCTACTACCAAGTCCCAGTTTCGGCAACGATAGAGCTAGCAACAAAAAAAGAAAAGAAAAAACTCAGCATGGATCAGACGTTTGCGGTTCAGCTTGTTCAACAAAATATTGAAGAAGGAGATGTGATACAAATAGACGTCGAAGGAGAGAGATTAGCAAAGTTAGGACCAAGTACTGAAAAAGTCAAAAAAGAAAAATTTGAACTAACAGGACAAAAGCCAGTACCAATACCAGACGGCAAAGTCTTAAAGGAGAAAGAATTTGTCTATGTCGTCACATTACATCAGCTAGACCTAGCAAGAGCAAAAAGTGGAGTAGATTTCTTAAGTTTATTCCTGGGAGCACAAAGAAAAGAGATTGACGAAGACATAAGAAGGGAAGTAGATGAATTTGTTAGACAACTAATAAAAGATGGTAAAGGCGAATTAGTACCGGGTGTTATATTCATTGATGAATGCTCGTTACTAGACATAGAAACGTACGCATTTCTAAATAGAGCATTGGAGCAAGAATTGGCACCAATAATAATATTCGCAACGAACAGAGGAATTGCAAAAATAAGAGGTACTGACCAAACATCTCCACATGCAATGCCAATAGATTTGTTGGATAGGATTCTTATTATCACAACAAAACCGTATAATCAAGAAGAGATAAAGGAGATAATAAAGATAAGAGCCAAGACAGAAAAAGTTGAGATAGAAGATGAAGCGATAGAATTGTTAACAAAGATTGGTTTAGAAACCAGCTTGAGACATGCTATTCAATTACTAGCACCAGCAAGTATAATAGCTAAAGAATCGGATTTAGAAAAGATAAAAAAAGAGCATATAGAAAAAGCAAATAAGCTATTTGTCGATGTAAAAAGATCCAGTAAGTACTTAAAGGAATATGAGAAGCAATTCCTTGATTATTAGTTCTTTTTTAATTTATTTCACTCAATTAATAGTAGTATGAGAGATTTACCAATAATTTCTGACACTATAAAGTTATACAATTTGAAAAGGGTTCTTTCAATTCAATTCAAACAAAAAGAACTCATACAAAAGCTCCAACTAAAAAAGTTAAAAAATATAGTACAATATGCATACAAGCATGTACCATTCTACAGAAAATACTGGAAAAAGAATGGTTTTCACCCATCAAAACTGAAAACACTAGACGATATAGGAAAAATACCGCCAATAAACAAACAGATAATAAAAAGAAACTATAACGATTTTATCTCAATAGATTTTAGAGATTACACTGACATAATGGAATTTAAAAATGTGTTTTTATTCATGAGGTCTACGTCAGGTACAACAGGAAAACCTCTCAGAATATACCTGAACTATGCAGCAAAGTATTATTTAGATTCTGTTTACACAAGAGCACTGATGAATATTGGATATAAACCGACAAAACCGTTGCTTTATTTTTGGTGGAAAAAATATCCTGATAGATCAGTTTATCATTCATTTGGTTTATTCAGAAAAATTTATGTTCCTATAAGTTGGACTGAAGAAAAACAGCTTGAACTTATAATGAAAATAAAACCAGAATATATCTACTATTACCCATCTGCCCTATACATAATGTCAAGAATCATACTAAAAGAAAATATAGACATAGGATTCAAACCAAAGCTGATTATAACTCATGCGGAATTATTAACAGAAAAGATGAGGAAAAAAATAGAGAATGCATTCGATACTAAGGTATATGACCAATATGGATCAGGCGAATCTGTAAAAATGGCGTGGGAATGTAAAGAAAGGAATGGTTATCATATAGATGCAGATGCTGTGTTTGTTGAGATAACAGATGATAAATTTGAGGAAGTAGATTATGGAGAAACAGGTAAAGTTCTACTAACAAGTTTTGTCAACAAAGCCATGCCATTAATAAGATATGAAATTGGTGATTATGCAACGAAAGCAGACCATGATCAAATGGAACACAAGTGTGGAATTAACCTTCCTGTGTATATAAAAAGAATAGAGGGTAGATATGAGCATAGTATAAAGAAAAAGAAAAAATTATTAACACAAAGAATGTTATTAGAAAAGTTTCAGAATGTATTAGACGATATAAACTCCATAATAAAATATCAAATTTTCATAAACGAAAGCATTAAAACAGCAACGATCTATATAGAAACAAAGAAACGAATTAAAAACGTGAACAAAAAAATCCCAAGAACAATTACAGGTTTTAAAACAAAGGTGATTAATCATAAAATCTTCAAGAACAAAAAAACTGGAAAGATAATTCTACTAGAAAAGAAATAATTCTTGAGAAAGTAATCAATGATGATATTTCTTTACTAGTCCTTATCAGCCGCAACGTCCCCATGCACTATCTCTTTGGGAGAGGTAATCTTCTTAACTATCATAGCTAACAAACGATCTATAATCGTTTCCATAGACTTAATTAAACGGTTAATAAT
>JAGGZO010000046.1 GCA_021161995.1 Candidatus Aenigmatarchaeota archaeon | reverse complement strand
GTTGCTGTGCTCGAGACATCGGCTCCAACAGACTCGGCGTACCCACCTTTAGAATTAGCCCAGAGAAAATAACCATTACTTTTAATTATACTACCTGAAGGAAAAACTCGAATAGAAAATTCACTCCCAGTCGAAGTCCTTTTCCTCAACTTATAACCACTAATATCTAAAGAAATATTGGTTGGATTATATATTTCAACAAAATCATAAGAAGCTTTTTCTCCAGCAATTTGTACTTCACTAATGACAAGATGATTAGCAATGTCTGCTGTTCCAGCTTGAAAAATATTGCCGCTGCTAACCTCGATATCGTAGAAATATGAACTAGTATAACCTAGAACAATGGTAGATATTGCAACTATTGTATATCCTACTATTATAATATTTTTCATTTCCTCACCTCATCTGGTTCTTTCTTTTTTAAAGTTTTAATGATATTCCATATCTCATTTATTATTATCAAACTCCCTGGTATAATTACCAATGTTACGAAACCAATTTTAGTTCGAGCAAAATGAGGCAGATATCCTAGATATGGTATAACAAATGCAACTTTTCCAATTAACTCTGAGGATTCTACTATTCTTTGATCAGGATCTTCATTTGCATCTCCCTTTGTCATGAAGCTAAGGCGGCCGTTTTCATCGATAACATTTACCACCCTATGAGTGATACAGTTTTCAGGTTCGTCTTTATATCTAAATGTGATAATATCATTTACCTTTATCTCCTCTGGGTTAACACGCATACTGATCACTATGTCGCCAGCATTTATCTCCGGGCTCATCGATCCGCTTAGTACTATCAAAAAATGCATAGAACCCTGTATCGTTGGTAGTATCACACAAAACATTAATAGTATCGTAAAAACTGCGGCGATACCGATTGCTAGCAGTCTTCTTGGTGTAAGAAGGATTTTTGACGGCTCTACTTCTTCTTTTTTTTGTTTCAAATGTTTAGGCTCTACTGTTTTTGGAAAGGTAAAAAATCCTGGTGTATTGCATCGTGGACAGGTAACAAAAACTCTTTCACCAGGTAATCCATCTACTGTAACCCTAGTTCTACAATTAGGACAAACAATAGTTTTTTTCATATTTTCAACCATATAAACTTTTTTTGTTACTTTTATCATATGTGTTTGATTAATTTATTTTGTTGTCCAATAAAGAACGATTTGATGTAGTTTGTTTTAGATTCTTTTTGCTGGTTGGTATCTTGTTTTGCAATGAAGCTTATTGTTAGGTTAAAGGTGTCTCCTTGGAAGTCATTATCTGCCTCGCTGTCGAATTTAATGCTTAGTAGAAACCAGTATCTGCTCCACCATTTCTTTGGTGCGGGAAGATTCTTTAACGGATCAAGTTTAAAATCATAGAACGTTATTTTTCCATCACCATCAATATCTTGTATACGCCAGTCATGTTTTGAATTTGTCAAGCAGTTAATGCAATCACATGGTCCCCATCCTAGGTATTTGCATCTTGTGATAATCATATGCTTTGCCATGTTATCTGGATGTTCATCTGTGTTTGGATCTGTATCAGACTCTGTCTGCGGATATTCCTCAGTTACACTATAATCACAGGTTATATCGATATGGTTTATCTGTGGTGAACGGAAATGTTTTCTCAGTCCTACAAATTGGAATCTAAATGGAAATTCGTCTCCAGGCATCATATTATCTGCTGTCCAAGTTGCTGTGACACTATGCCCCCACCATTCATCGTTATCTCTAATGTCTAACAGGTCTCTGCATGATCCTCTATCAGCGGTTAGAGTAGTAGTATTTTTTGTAACTGTTTTTTTCTTAACAGAGACAGCGAAAGTAACAGCTCCAGCTCCCATAAGCATTGCTGTTACCCCTATCGTCATTATACTCATTAGAACCTGTCTTTTCATATTATCTTCTCTTTTTTATAATCATTTATCTTTTATATTAATTTGTCGTTGTAAATATGATGGTTTTTAAAAGTTTATCATGTAGAAATAAAAATTGGGGAAAAACCCTACTTAGAGTTTTAGTTTTTTACCTATTGTCCTGTTGTTTGCCCTAGTTCAAATTCAATATCCAGATCAAAACCATCTGTCTGAGCTAAATTGTCATCTGGAGTTGACCACCAGTCAAATATAGCTACTATATATAGATCAGCTCCCGCATTTATTGGCTCGTCTAATTCGAAATTAGTTGGCAAATCTTTAACTAAACCGTCGTAGAAAACGTTATCTCCAGTGCTAATCCAGCCATTATGGTCATAATCGATAAATAAGCGAAGATTGACTACGTCTTGTAGTTCACCATTTCCTTGCCCAGGGTCTCCACCAGTAATATCCCCGGCATCTATCTCAGGATCAACAAGATCATTCTCGTAACTAGTGACAACTATATTCTCTAGATCAAGATAGCCATCTAAAGCTCCGACATTTGTAAGTTTCCATGTTGCTTTTGGTTGCTTTCCTGGTCTCATGTCAGTTACTGTAAACTTTACAACATTTGTATCTCCATCATCAATTTTTAGATCAAGACTTGTTGCAGTGAATGTATTACCATTGCTTGTTTCTGTATCACTGAAATAAGCGAATGTTCCAGCCCCAAGCATTGCTGCTACTATCCCAATTGTCATAATGCTCATCAATATTTTCTTCACGCTTTTTTCCTCCCTCTTATTTACTTCTGCTTTAATTTATTTTTTTACTTGGCGGAGTGCAAAGCCGAGTATCTCCCCCAAGCATGCGAACCAGTCCGCATTTCTTTATTTGAAATGTCTGCATGTATTATATAAGTTGTCCGCTTAAAACATATAAATACAAAATATTTTATAAAAATATATGAAACAATGTTATAGAATAATGCTCTAGAACATTTTTCTATACTAAAATAGTTATTTTGTTTTTACAGAGCAGTTACTCCCTCTTTACCACAGATAGAGCAGATACCTTTGCACTACTACTCTCTACGCATGTAACCCTGGAATTACCATTTTGCCAAAACCTATCTCATTATACAAACATTGATACCAATAACATCTTCGCTGATTTTCATGACAAAAAACAATCCCGCGCCAAGCTCAGAGAATATAATATAAAAAAGGATAAAGGTTGAAACTATTTTCTATTTCCTAACGTCTGCCGGCAGCTATATAGCATGCCTTGTATGTTCCACATGCTATACAAATAGATGGTTTATGAAGAAATGTCGATGGTTTTACACAACCTGGATACACTGTAGGACCACATGATCTTCTATCCATAGTAGGCTTGTGTGTACAGTTTATCCCCCATTTCCAAGTCCAACCACAACCAGGTAAAGACGTTGGTGGACAAGATTTATAAGATTGAGTCGGAGGCTCACAACCCAGGCATATAGACGGAGAGGGAGTAGAAGCACATGGTCTACAAGAAGTAGGGCTATCATCAGAAGTTGGAACATGATACACAC
>JAGGZO010000070.1 GCA_021161995.1 Candidatus Aenigmatarchaeota archaeon | reverse complement strand
TCTATAATGCCTATACCAATCGTATGGGCTGTTGATTCTATTCCAAGAGAAATCATAATTGCTTTCTTTGAATTAAATGTTATAAACAATTATTTTTTGTGAATGTTGAAAAACTCTCAAAGTACGGAATAGAAGATTGGTTTATCGAAAAACTTAAATCTAAAGATATAGGCAAACTTTACAAACATCAAGAAAATGTTTTAAAGAAAGGCTTGTTAAATGGTAAGAATTTTGTTGTTGCTGTCCCTACTGCGAGTGGTAAAACACTTATTTCGATGTTTGCGTTTTTCCCTCATCTGAAAAAAAGAAGGAAAATTGTATATCTGGTCCCATTAGTATCTCTTGCGAATGAAAAGTACGACGAGTTTAGGGAATATTTTGATAGATACAGGGTTGCTTTGAGCATCGGTGATTATGATAGCGCTGACCCGTATTTGGAGAACTACGATATAATAGTTTGTACTGTTGAAAAATTTGATTCGTTGATCAGGCATAAAGCACATTGGATGAACGATATAGGTTTGGTTGTTATTGATGAAGTTCACATGATAAATGACCCTTCCAGAGGACCAACGCTAGAAATTGTGCTAACGAGAGTGAAAGAGATGTTTAAAAACGTTCAGATAATAGCTTTGTCAGCAACTATAGCTAATGTAGATGAACTTGCTGAGTGGTTGAATGCTGAATATGTAATTAGTGATTTTAGACCAGTTAAATTAGTTGAAGGTGTTTTGCTGGAAGATCTTATAAAATTTTCTGATGGTAAAGAAATTTCGATAAAGCAAGGTATAACTCCAGAAGAAAAAATAACTAGATTTGTTTTGGGCAAAAAGAAAAAGCAGACATTGTTTTTTGTGTCTACACGTAAAAAAACAGAACAACTTGCAAATAAATTATCTGATGTAGTTGAAAAATACATAGATGAAAAAGAAAGATCTGAGTTAGCTAAGATATCAAACGAAATAATCTCTGTTTTAGAATCTCCAACAGACCAATGTAAAAGATTGGCTGAATTAATTAAAAAAGGTATAGCTTTCCATCATTCTGGATTGCTTTACAAACAAAGAAAGATAATAGAAGAAAACTTCAGAAAAGGTTTAATAAAGGTTATTGTTGCAACTACTGGTTTAGCATATGGCGTTAACTTACCAAGTTATTGTGTGGTTATAAGAGACCTTAAAAGATATTATCCTGGAATTGGTACATACTATATTCCCGTTCTCGAATACATTCAGATGGTCGGTAGAGCTGGTAGGCCAAAATATGATAAAGAGGGTATTGCATTAACTATTGCTAAGAATGAAGAAATGATGGATGAAATTTTCACAAGGTTTATATATGGTGAACCAGAGGAACTCAAATCTAAACTTGGGAATGAGCTTGTTTTGAGATCTCAAACACTAGCATTTATCTCTATAGAAAGGCAAGTTAGAAAAGAAGGGTTGAATGAATTTTTTTCTAGAACATTCTTTGCATTTCAGTATGGAGATGTTTCAGAAATACTGGATAGAATACATCAAATCATCGATAAATTGAATGACTGGAAGTTTGTTGAAGTAAAAAACAATTTACTTAAAATAACTACTCTTGGTAAGAGGGTATCAGAACTATATTTAGATCCGAAGAGTGCAAACCTATTGATAAATGGTATCACCAAATACAGTGAAGAGAAGAGTAACTATGATGAATTTTCTTTGCTCTCGCTGATAGCTAACACAAGCGAAATGAGATTTTTGACTCGTGTGGGTAATAGGGAATTTGATAAAATAATTTCCTTTATTATTTCTAATGAAAACAAATTCTTGTTTAATGTGCCATCGGAATGGGATTTAGAGTTTGAGTACTTTGTACCGTCAGTTAAAATTGCTAAAATATTGTACGATTGGATAAATGAATTGCCAGAAAATGATATTGTCAAAAAATACAACATAACACCGGGTGATTTGAGAGGTATGATAGAAATAGCAGATTGGATGTTTTATTCTTTAGCCGAATTGGCTAGATTATCAAAAGCTATGAATATGATTTCCGATATCAACAAACTAAGGACTAGAGTTAGGTATGGTGTTAAAGAAGAGCTGCTAAAATTTGTTAGATTGGAAGGTATAGGTAGGGTTCGTGCAAGAAAATTATTTATGCATGGGATAAGGACAATAGACCAATTGAGAAAAATACCATCTGCAACACTATCATTTATTCTCGGTCCAAAAATTGCAAAGAAAGTTAAAGATCAATTGGCAATCAATGAAAAACAGAAATCTCTTAAAGATCTATAGTGGGAGGGCCGGGATTTGAACCCGGGTCACGGGCTCCCGAAGCCCGCATACTCACCAAGCTATACTACCCTCCCTAGAAATACTTTTCATTTATTTCAAAAGTTATAATTGCTTCTTTGTCTGGATTTTTTAGTTTTTCAACTATTTTCCTATCTATATCCTTAGCTGATTTTTCGCTTAGAATGAGTAAAGTTCGTTCATCTATAAAATTAGATTTCCTTATGACAATGCTATTCTCGCTTTCAAGGATCAGATTTGGTGAGCCATAAGCAAAAAACTCATCTTTCAGACTATCTACCTCGATTGTAACTTTAACTTTGCACCCAGTCTTCAACAACTTTTTGAAAATCTCGCTAAAATCTTTACATGCTTTTGTTGCTTTTATGCCTAGTATGCAATCACCTCTGGGTGTTAGGTAATCGTCTTTTGTGAATTCTAGTGTTGTTTCATGTGTAGCAATTATGTTTTTGTGACCAGAAACAATAATAACCTCTTTTATCGGTTTGAATAACTTAACTGGTTTCCAATCTCCCTTCTTTTCTTTACCGAGTAACACATGTTGATGTACCATTACAGATTGATACTTTTTTATAGCATCTATAGCCAGTTTTATTCTATTTTCTATTGAAATTTCTGGCTTGATTTTGTCCCTTTCAAAATCAACCATAATTTACTTAATTTTTCGTGCAAATATTAAGAAGCCGGTATGCATTATACCTGTTGTTTTTGGTCTCGTAAAACTCTTAACACTTCTCCACTCCCTGACAATATTTTCAACTATTTTTATTTCACCAAAATCATACTTTTCAATTTCTTTTATCGTTTTTAAAACAGATTCTATGTATGGACAATAAACAACTAGCCATCCACCAATTTTTAAAGATTCATAAGCGTGTTTGACAACCTTCTCTGATCCTTCCAAGTCCAGTGTGACTAAATCTAGATTTTTTTCATCTATACCCTTTCGTATATCTGCTTTTTTAATCTTTATGTACTTCTCTAAACCAATTTTCTTGACATTCTCTTTTGCTAGTTTATAAAATCTGTCATTTATCTCGTATGCAATGATTTTACATGGTTGTAGATACCATGCAAGAAATATTGATAGAAATGCTGATCCAGCCCCTGCATCTACTATTTTTGCATTTTTTCCGACGCCAGTATATGCTAATATCATTGCAGAATCTTTTGGTAGTATTACTTGTGGGCCTCTTTTGAGTATTTTTTCAAAAAAATCTGTTAGTGATGGCTCAACGATTGAAAATTCATCTCCCAAATGTGATTTAACGATTTTTCTATTCTTTTGTATTTTTATTACACCTTCCTTTGAATGAAAAACTTTTTGGTTTTCATCTATCGCATATTTTGATTTTTTTCCGAGTAGTATTTTCTTCATAATCTCATACTAATCAATATGTAGATTAATATCATGAGTGCTATTACAATAGATACATAAACCATTTTTTCATTGGTTCCAAAAACTATAGGTATTGGACCTATAAACACCACACCACCACCCTCAACTTTTACTTCTCTTCGCTTAAACCCCTCATAAATCATGGATGCTACCATGAGTATAATTCCAATAAAAACAAGCAATAAACCAGCTGATATAAGATCTCTCATAATTTTTTAATTTATACTGTTTTTAATAACTCTATGAAAGCTTATGTAATAACAACAATGTTTGGTGTATTTGCATTCAATGAAAATGGTAAACTAATAGATAAAATTTACTTTGAGAAAAACGCTGAAATAGCGGCTAAAAAGCTTGTTGAATCAAAGAAGGATTTAATCAATGAAGAAAAGAAGATAATAGAAACCCTAAAAAATTCTGGGTTTGATGTGGTTTTTGTCAACGAAAAAGTTGGTTACCCTGTAGATAAAAGCAAAGAAGAGGAGTTAAAGGCAAAAATAAGGCAATTGTTAATATCTGAAAAAAGATTTTCAAACCCCGCTGAGCTTGCTAGATACTCTGCTGAAGTTGCATCTAACTTAGCTAAAACAAAACTGAAGGAAGTGAAAAAAGATAAAATAATAGCTCATATAGTTCAGGCAATAGACGAAGTTGAAAAGATAATAAACACACTCGTTGAGAGGATAAGAGAAATTTATGCTTTGTATTTTCCCGAGATGGAGAAAAAAGTTAAGGATCATGAAAAATTCATTAAAATGATTTCCAGCGAACCAGATAGAGATAAGATAAAAGGATTTGAAAAAGAAGCGGAGGAGACAGTTGGTATGGAGTTTTCTGATTACGATTTAGAGATAGTCAAAGAATTTTCTACCAACATAAGAAATTTGATGAGTTTCAAGAAGAGATTAGAAAAATATCTTGAAGATTTAATGGAAGAAACTGCTCCCAATCTGAAGGAGATAGCTGGTATCAAACTGGGTGCAAAACTGATAAAAGCAGCTGGTGGATTAGAAAAATTGGCTAAGCTGCCATCATCGACTATACAGTTGTTAGGCGCAGAAAAGGCATTGTTTAGATTTTTGAGAGGTCGGGGTAAACCACCAAAACACGGTTATATTTTTGTCCATCCATACATACAATCCGCACCAAAAAGGCTTAGGGGAAAAATAGCCAGAGCTTTGGCATCAAAAATTATGGTTGCTGCAAGGATAGACTTCTTCTCAAAAGAGTATAAAGCCGATGAAATAAAGAAAGATCTTGAGAAGAGAATAAAAGAGATATACGAATCGGATAAGAAAAAGAAAGGTAGGTGAGTATGAAAATAAAAGAGATTTTTCCCGGTGTTTTTAGGATAGGTGATGATTTGTTTACCAAGAATTTGGTACCCGGCGAGAAAGTTTATGGCGAGCGCCTTGTAAAGATAAATGGCGTAGAATATAGATTTTGGGATCCTTTTAGATCAAAGCCAGCATCTGCAATAAAAAAGGGTTTAAAGACATTTCCTCTCGAAGAAGATTCAAACATATTATATCTTGGAGCAGCTACTGGGACTACAATCTCTCATTTTTCCGATATAGCTAAAAATGGTGTTATATATGCTGTTGAGATAAGCGAAGTACCTTACAGAAAACTCATGGATTTATCAAAGAAAAGGTTTAACATAGTACCTATACTTGCTGATGCAAGGAAAGAGAAAGAATATTCTGATTTCATTTTTGGTAAGGTTAATGTTGTTTATTGTGATATTTCTCAACCTGATGAAGTCGAGATCTTCATAAGAAACTGCGAAAAATATTTGAAAGATGATGGTTATGGTATGGTTGCAGTTAAATCAAGAAGTATAGATGTTGTAAAAGATCCGATGGAAATATACAGAGAAGCTGAGAAAAAAATTAAGGCTGTTGGTTATGAACATCTAGAAACTGTTAAATTGGATCCGTTTGAGAAAGACCATGCGATAATAGTCTGTAAAAAAACTAAATAGGTCGGATGAAGCCACCCATGTAGTTTCCTTTTTTGAACATCAGCTTTATTACTGTTCTGCTTCCGTTTCTCATTTTTGATATTCTTATTGATGCTATTTCTTCCATGGTATCATCCAATGGTTCATATATTTGTTTGGGTCAAACTCCAACAAGCTCTTTTGGGCAGTTATCTTTTTAAACACATCGAAACTTATGTTCATTCCACAGTCTCTACAAAAAACTCTGTGATTTCCAAAAGCATCTATGAACTTAACAACTCTCGGAGACCCACATCTAGCACACCGCATGTTAAATCACCTATTGATAGATTGGTGTGGTATATAAAATAGCTAGAGAGAGTATGTTTCCGGTAATATGAAAGAATTTATTATTTCTTAGTTAACACATAGAATAAAAAATAACCAAATCTAAAAAATAAGTAGTAGCTAGTATACTTGTTTCATGCTCTATCCGAATAGAGCGCTTAGACCTGCTGTTGCTTCTTCTTCAGTCTTCTTTTCTTCTTCCTCTTCTTTCTTTTCCTCTGCCTTTGCTTCAGCACCTTCAGCTGGTGCAGCTGCTGCAGGTGCGGCAACAAATGCTTGTTGAGATGCTTTCTCTATAACTTCATTTATGTCTACACCTTCTAGTGCACTTACCAAAGCCTTTACCTTTGCTTCATCTACTTGTATTCCTGCTGCTTCTAGCACTTTCTTTACGTTGTCTTCGTTTACATCTTTTCCTACTGCGTTTAGTAACAGTGCTGCGTATATATACTCCATACATTACACCCCAATCTTTTTCTTTAATGATTCAGCAATAACGTTTGCTTTAACTAATAAATCTTTTATGACTTCTGGTTCTAATATACCAGCTTCTACACCAACAGCTTTAGCGTTTCTAAATGCTTTAGCTATGAGTGATTCTATATTTTCTTTAGTTGGATATACCAAACCAATTGATAATAGTAATGCTCTTCTGTAAGCATCTTGTAATTTCTCCAGATATTCTTCTACGTTTACATCTAATACATCTCTTGGGAATACAACACCATCATAAAGCATCGCAGTTATGTTCAAACTAACCTCGATCGGTTTTATACCTAATTTTTGTAGAACAGATGCAACATCGGCATTTATTTCTTCACCAGTTTTAACCAAAACTTTTTCTTTCTTTATGGCGATTTTACCCTTTTCTATACCTACATTCAAGCCAACCTTTTGCAATTCGCTTATTGCTGGACCAGGTGGTAAGTTTGTAAGCATTGGTTTTATGACAATATCTCTCGGTGCAACATCACCAGCTTTAGCCTCTCTGAAAACGACAAACTTTTTAATTTCTTTGAAGAGTTTAAACGGATCTTCATTGCTGAAAAGAACACCAATTTGATCTGGTAAATATTTTAGAAGTTCATCCATACCTTTGATATTAACCTGTTCCAAAGCCTTTCTCAAAAGGGTTTTCTTTACGTATTTTACCTTTATTCTGTCTTTGAGTCTTTCTTTTATTTGTTGATATTGAGAAGTAGGCATTCTGAAGAAATCAACCCAACCTATTGTCTTATGGGAACTAAACAATTTAACCAATTCTTCTACTACCTTCTTTTTTTGCTCTCTTGTCATCATTTTAAGCAACCTCTACTATATCACTCATTGTAAATTTCAGATACACCTTTTTAACGTTAGCCTCACCTTCCGGTAAATGTTGTATCACAAAATTTATGACAGCTAATGCGTTCTCAGCTATTTCTTCATCTTTCATGGATTCTTTACCGATTTTACATTGGATTACGGGAGAATCCTTTATTCTTATTCTCACACTTTTCTTTAGTTGTTCGACTCTCTGTTCAACACTTTTCATATCGGTAATAATCTGGGGCATTTTACCTCTTGGGCTCAAGTATCTACCTAAATATCTACCAACAAGAGTCATGAGCTTTGGCTCGGATAGACTGAAATCTAAAGATTTAGCAAATTTCTTTGCAGTTTTTTTATCTTTGCCTATCTCCTCAATTTTCTTTGAGTCAATAACTTCAAACTTATCAGACTTTATGGAATCGCTAAAAACAACGACATTTTTGTCTTTACCCGAGCTATGGGGTAATAAGATAGGAGAATTTATTTTCATTTTAGGGTCTTTTAGATTTATGTTTCTAAGAACTATTATCAAATCAACAGATTGATCAAAACTTCTTTTTTTAGAAATTTCTCTTAACTTCTTTAGTGCATTCAATACCTTTTCTTTCTCCATTGCACAACCTCCTGCCGAAGCAGTGACTATCGGTAATAAAAAATAATGGGAAACATTTAAATAAATTATTTTCTTCGCTTCCTACCACTCTTTTTATTGTTTTTCCTTATCCTTTTTAGAAACTCCCTATCAAAAACATATGCTTCGAAGCCGATTAACGCATATAAGGACATTATTGCCGGTAATAAGCCTGTGGTATCTCCAACATATTTTAATGAAATTAGAATACCAACAAGAATGTAAGTGATCCAAAAGAGTTTTCTCATTGTTCGCTTTTTAGGAACTTTTCTATTGTTTCGTCGTACTTACCTTCTTCTACTTCTTTGATGACCCCCTTTGGGTCCTTGCCATCTACTTTAAAATGTAGGCTAACACAAGTTCCTAGCACTTGCTTAATCTTCGCCTTGAAATCTCTTCCTTGTAAATCTTTTTCCTTCATCCTGGTTACTTTCAATATTTTTTCGAATGATAGGTCTGCTGTGTATTTAATGCCTTTTTCTTTATCTTCTGGTGTTATCTTAGAAACTTCTATACCAACTTCTCTTTTTAGCAGAGAAGATGTTGGCGGTAAACCAATTTCAATCTCATACTCTTTGGTTTCTTTATCTATGATAATCTTTACTGGTACTTCCATACCTGCAAAATCTTTAGTTGCTTTGTTTATCTTGGCAAAAACTTCACCAATGTTTAGTTTAAATGCTGATAATTTTGGTGCTGTCGTTGGACCTGGTGCTGCTTTTCCACCTTGTACAAGCAATTCTATTACTTCTTTATCTCCCACGTTCTCACTCTTTAACGACCTTTACCAAATCTACGCTTATAGTTACGGGTATTGGAACTGCAACTTCTAAAATTTCTATTGTAACCTCTCTTTTTATTTTATCAACTCTAGTAACTTTTCCTCTTTGACCTTTGAATGGTCCTCCTACAACTTCAACTATATTCCCAACCTCAATCTCAACTTCAGTTTTCTTTGGTTCTAGGAACTTTTCTAATTGCTCTATTGGAATAGGCTCCCTTATTATACTCCTCACGCCACTAACATCCTTTATAATGATTTCAATGTCTTCAAGCTCACCTTCTACAAACACATAACCCTTCATTTCCTCAATTTTAAAAACAGAATAAATTTGCAGTCCGTTAGCTATAGCTTTGTTTGCAATTTGCTCTACTACAATCTCTTCTTTACCACCTATGGTTCTCACTGCGTATATCATTTTGTTATACACCCAGTATTATTGATACAAGATATATTACAAAACCTAATAGGCCTATAAAGCTAATAAATATAATGCTTATTTCAAGTGTTTTTAAAAACTCTTTTTTGTCTGGTTTCCTAGCAACTTTTAGTACGTATATGTAGCTGTTTATCGCATTCTTAACCCTTTCAATAATAGAAGAAGGAGTGAGTTTTTTCTTTGTCAATAGTCTCAACCGATGAATTCAATGTTCAACGCCTTTTCTATACTCTTCTTGTATTGTTTTGATGGTGTTTTGCCAGCTCCGTATATTTGTGGGGATGAAACACCGGTTATTACTAGCATTGTCCTTACGGTTTCCCCTAACGATTTATCTATTTGTATCCCCCAGATTATTTTTGCATCTTCAGATAACTTTGATTTAACAGTTTCCAGTATTTGGTGGGCTTCTTTCATTGTTATGTCTGGACCGCTAGTGATACTTATCAATGCACCTTTTGCGTTGGAAATGTCAACAGTAATCAATGGATTGTTCAAAGCCTTCATTACAGATTCAACAGCCCTGTTTTCTGAATCACTTTCACCCAAACCAATCATAGCTAAACCACTTTCACTCATTATTGATTTAACATCAGCAAAATCTCTGTTTACTAAACCAGGCTTTGTTATCATCTCCGTTATTCCCTTTACAGCATTTACCAAAATTTCATCAGCTATTTTGAACGCAGAAGCTACAGATAAATCTGGGACCAATTCTAGTAATTTGTCGTTCGGTATCACGATAAGCGTATCTACAACGCTTTCAAGCATTTCTAAGCCCCATCTTGCATTATCCCACCTCTGTTTACCCTCCATAGAAAATGGCATTGTTACTATTGCGATTGTTAATGCACCCATCTTCTTTGCTACTTCTGCAACTACAGGAGCGGAACCAGTACCAGTACCACCACCCAAACCAGCCGTGATGAAGACCATGTCAGCTCCTTTCAAAGCTTTTTTGATTTCTTCTTTACTTTCTTTAGAAGCCTCCATACCGATTTTTGGGTCAGCACCTGCACCCAAACCACCAGTTAATTCCTTACCTATTAGAATCTTTACATCGGCATCAGTGTATAGCAAATCCATCGCATCTGTGTTTATAGCGATTGTTTGGGCACCAACAATACCAACCTGCATTAATCTACTTATTGCATTATTACCAGCACCACCACAACCAACTACTTTTATTTGTGTTTTTCTTTTTTCAATCATCTTTCTTAGCTCTTCGTCTATTTCTGAAATTTGTCTCTCTCTTCTACCTTCAACTAGTTGTCTTACTGCCATGGTAACAACCTAATTATCTACTTTTAGTAAAAAATATAAAATTGAGAACTATCGAGCTCAGTAGGGTAATCCTGTGCTTTCTTTCTGGAATTCATACACGAATTTTAGCTTACTTATTTCATTTATCCATTTTAGTATAGTGTCTGCTAATATCTTCCTTTGTTCAGGTGTTAGTACATTCTTCTTGTCTATTATTTTGCATTCATCATTTGTCATTTCTATGTCAAAATCATTTGCGATTTTCTTCATGTAGAATTCTAGAATAGCTTTAACTTTTTCTTCCGGTTTTTCAACTTTTTTAACAACTTTTATTTTGTAATGAAGAGTTTTTCCGGCTAATGGGTGATTAAAGTCAACCATCACTCTACCTCCCGATACAGAAATAATTCTTCCCCTTAGGTTGTTTATTGTTATCCATTCCCCTGCTCTGGGGGTTATTCCCTGTTTTTGGAAATCATTATATGAAAAAGATCTTATCAACTCTTTACTTCTATTACCAAATGCTTTTTCTGGAGGTAGCTCAACTTCTTTTTCTTCTCCAACACCCATCTTTTTTATTTCTTCTTCTAATGTAGGTAGAATGAATTTACCTCCAATTATTATTGGTATTGGTCCGTATTCTACTTTCGGATTATATACGTTCAACTCTTTTGCTTTCTCTTTGTCAGTTATGTCAAATACTTCACCAGTTTCTTTTACTGTACCTATGTAATGTATGTATACAATATCTCCATCTTTCATACGTATTACGATAGAAAAAAGATTTAAAAAAACTATCGCAAAGTGCGGGGGGTGGGATTTGAACCCACGAAGGGACTACCCCACAGGGTCCTAAGCCCTGCGCCATTGACCAGGCTAGGCGACCCCCGCTTGCTAATAATATTTCACTCGCTCAAGTTTTTAATTGGTTGTTTAGAATAGAAATGAATTTAGAGTCGCTTTATATCATCTTTTAAAGTAGTTAGTTTTTTGTTTATTTCATCCAGGGCTCTTGGTATAAGCTCTTCCACCGGTATTCCACTAGTTGTTTCAATTGTGGCTATGAATTCATCTTCGCTTGGTTCAATGGTTACTAAATTTGGGAATTTTTCTGCGCAGACATTGCAAAGATTACATTTTGTCTTATCAACATGTAAATGACCATCTCTTATTTTGAAAACACCTTTTGGACATACTTCAGCTAATTTTTTCATGTTGGTTTGTGAAATACCTTTCTTTAGATGTATCTTCGCTACATTATAGAATGCTAATATACCTGCTTGCCATTTAGCATGGTCTTTGCCTCTTCCTAATTGTGCTATCGCTTCAAATTCCAGTTCCTCTCCTTTCATCAACTCAATAATTGGTATGTTATTATAAACTGGTTTGACTGTTTCATCTGTTGATTTTAGATCACCAGAATAAACAACACAAGGACCAGTTTTTTTCAGGTATAATTTAACCTGACATTCTGGGCAAAAATCTTTACCTTCACACTTGCATTCTTCCGGTAGTTTGTATGCTTTTGGATCAAACGTCAAGGGTATCTGACCTAGTCTGTTTGCTAAAACCTCGTCCGGCATTATGGAGTCATTTTTGATGAAATCGACCCATTCTATGGCCATTGTTGGTATTTCAGATAAGATAACCCTTCTTAGAATTGCCATAGTGCCAGGGGTAACATCCTTAATGTGTAATTTTAGTTTTTCATTTGCCCTCTCAAGTACTTCAACTTCCATAGAGTTTTAATAAAAACAAGAGTTTATAAACATTCTTTTTGTCTGTATTTATAATCGCTTAATAACGATTTTTCATCAAAAATATTATGGGTTTCAATGTTAATGAAATAGCTCAACGAATCGATTGGGATAAATTTAAGGAGTTTGTAAAGATAAGATCATCCAACAAGAAGCATGTGAATAATATAGTGAACTATTCCAAAAAATACTGGAAATTACTGTTTGCTAACCCTCTAGATTTTGCACTCGAGATCAAAAAACTTTCTGAGGAGAAAAAATCTCTAAAGAGACACATATTACAAGCCTTAGCCGCTTTTTCTAGGTACCTTGATCTGGTCTATGATACAGATCAGTTTTACAATAGATTCGTGCAGCTAAGAAAAAAATCTGGGATAACATGGAGTGAAGAAAAAATACCACAGATAATGGGAAGACAGATAGATAAAGACAAGATAATTGATATAGTTGCTTCTATGGGTAATAAGAAGTTAAAAGCAACATCTATGATACATCTGCTTACTGGATTAAGAACGGGAGAGGTTTTCTATTTAATAAAAAATTTCGATAAGCTTAAGAAAATAGAAGTGCTCGATGGTTTAGTTGTAGAACTTGGTTATGTAAGAAAAACCAAAAAAGCCTTTCTAACTATACTGCACAAGAATGCAATACCGTTATTAAAAGTGTGTTATAAAGACAAGAAATCGTATTGGAATGGTTTGAAGAATTATGGAATAAAATCATATGATTTTAGAAGGATTTTTGAGTCACTTTATTCCAATCTCAGAAGTCACGAGATAGATTTACTTCAGGGAAGAACGACAACTGAATTGACTTTACATTATACAAGAAATATAGAAAATATAGCAAGCAAAATTTTACCAATTCAACAAAAACTTATAGAAAAACTTTGGAAAGAATAAAGAAAAGAAAAAAGGAGAAGATTTTATCTCTTCTTTCTCGATCTCTTTCTGCTTGCTTTCTTCTTAGAAGCTTTTTTCTTCTTTGCAGCTTTCTTTTTCTTTGCAGCTTTCTTCTTCTTAGATGTCTTTTTCTTCTTAGCAGGCATAAAACTCACTAATTAATTATTGTAAATAGTTATTAATAAAGATTATCCTTAATCGTTTAGAATTTTTTCAAAATTTCTTCTATCGCATGCAACAACTCTTCACCTTCTTTTGTTAAGTAAACCATCTTAATTCTTCCACGTTTTTCAAAATCAACTATGCCAAGAGCCTTGAACTCGTTTAGTATTTTTATTGTGTGCGAATACGTACAATCAATTCTTTTTGATATAACTGTCGCGTACTTTGGTCCATCTCTTAAGCTAAGTAGTAATGCTATCGGTTTTTCTTTGAAGAACGCCTTTATGAATCTTTTTTGTCTTGTCATGGTAAAATCACCTGTATCGATATTATATTAAGTCGAATCAATAAAAACATGAACATCAAAATCGATATTTTTCTGGAGATGTTTTAAAATTTTATATACAATAAAGTACTATATTTAATTTAGAAACAATGAGCAGTTTTATGAGCTCATTGATTCCTTTGGTTCTAGCAACACTTTCTTTATTGCCATTATTCACGGTTTCTACGGATTCTAGTTTATTGGACTTTACTGGTCATATGGTTGGTGTTAGGTCAACCAAAGTCCCTGGTGAAGCAGAAAAGATAATAACGCCTGAATACTGTAAAGAATCCGTCAGAATAGCCAATGGTAATCTAAACGTTTATGTTTCAAGTGAAAAAATGGTGATGAAGTTCACATCACCAGCAAAGAAGATAATTCTTGAGAATTTTGGAAACAAATCGTACTATTTGGTCTCACTTTCCAACATCACATGTGAAAAGTATCTTAGCTACGATTCCATTTCGAGAATAGTTAGAAATAGTAAAGGAGTGCTGAATGTTACATATTATGATGGTTCTACACAGGAATATTGTCATGGTTTTTGTTCATCGTTAGATGACATGCTGGAATATTGTGATGATCTTATTGATAGAGAGGTTTCATTCATCATGAATATTTCATCTGATATGTGTGAGTATTAATTCATTTACGTTTTTTCATAATTATGAAAAGACCTCCTGTTGTTGCCGGCCTATTTTACGAATCAAACAAAGAAAAACTCAGAAAGCAGTTAGATTTTTTGTTTAATAGGCATGAATTCGGACCAAAGGTTATAAGGGAAGATAAAAAATTAGTTGCAGGTATTGTTCCACATGCTGGTTATGTTTATTCTGGTGCTGTTGCTTCTTGGTTATATTCTAAGTTACCAAAGGGCAATTTTGTTATAATAGGACCCAATCATTATGGTTTGGGTAATGTATACTCTGTTTATCCAAAAGGGTCTTGGGTAACTCCTCTAGGTGAAATAGAAATAGATGAAGGGGTGACTGAGAAAATTACGAGTTTACCATTTGTTAAACCAGATCTTTCAGCGTTTGTTAATGAGCATTCCATAGAAGTGCAGTTACCATTTTTACAATATAGATTTGGTAATGATTTCAGATTTGTTGCACTGGATGTAATAAATGAATATCCGAATAACTTTTTCTTGGAAACAGCAGAGCAACTAGCTAAAGTAATAGCTAATTTTGTTGAAAATGGCTGGAAGATTGTAGCTACAACAGATTTTTCTCATTATGCTCCGCAAGAAACTGCAGAGAAAATTGATAAAACACTAATAGATAACATACTCAACCTTAATGCTAAAAAGCTGTTTTTAGACATAATCAAACACGATGCTAGTATTTGTGGCTTTGTCCCAGTCGCTATATCTATTTTTTTGGCCAAAATTCTTGGTTTAGAGCCAGTTTTTTATACATATAAGACTTCCGGAGATATAACTGGCGACTATTCTAGTGTTGTTGGCTATGCTTCGATCGGGTTTAGGGAGAAATAATCATGAGGATGGAAAAGTTTAAATTTTTATCTCCAAGAATGTTTGTAGTGAGAGTATGGCAGGATATGTCAAATTCGAGGTTCCGGAAGACATCCAAGAGAAAATTTTGCAACTAGTAGAGACAGCAAGAGTTACCGGTAAAATAAAGAGAGGAACCAATGAAACCACAAAGGCCGTTGAAAAAGGTAGAGCTAAGCTTGTTGTCATAGCTGAAAATGTTAATCCTGAAGAGATTGTAATGCATTTACCAGCTTTGTGTGAGGAGAAAAACGTACCTTATGTGTATGTAAAAACAAAGGAAGAGCTTGGTAGGGCAGCAGGATTAGATGTTTCAGCAGCATCTGTGGCAATTTTAGAGCCAGGAGAAAGTAAAACATTGCTTAATGAGATAGTTGGCTGGTTCTCAAAAGTATCCAAGGGATGATGATCTATGGATGCATATCCAGCAGAGGTAGTTGAGGTAATAAAGAGGATGGGTTCAAAAGGAGTAGTTCAGGTTAGATGTAAGATTATAGATGGACCAGAAAAAGGTAGGGTTGTGGTAAGAAATGTTGTTGGTCCAGTAAGGGTTGGAGATGTATTAATGCTAAAAGAAATAGAAATGGAAACTGCTGGTAAAATAGAGGAGAGGTAGTGAGCAATGAAATGTTCATTTTGCGATGAAGAGATTTTACCAGGAACGGGTAAGATTTACGTTAAGTCAAATGGCAGAATATACTTTTTTTGCTCATCTAAATGCGAGCGAAACTTCATGCTTGGTAGAAACCCAAGAAAAGTTAAATGGATAAAGAAAAAGAAGTAGATCCAAAATGAGAATAGGAATAAATTTCCCAGAAGAAAAAATTTCGAAGCTGTTTGATGTTCTTGACTTTGGGGATGAGAGAACATTAGATGATATTCTAGTTGAGATGCTGAATGTCGGGATAAATTCATCCGACCTATTGTTTGTAGCACTACAAAAATTAGAAGAAATGGGCGTTGCTAGGGGTGCCGGTGGGAAAATAATTCTAGATCAACCAATGACCAACGATGTTAAAGAAGAATTGAGAAAGCACTTAACGACCTTTTTAGAGAGAAATACCAGTAAGTTGTTTGTCACACCATTGGAAGTTGCAAAGTATTATCAATGTCCAAGAAGGTTGTTTTTGGAAAAGGTTGTTTTATCAAGACAAGAAAAGGAACGCGAGGGAAGAACATGGGATGGTGAAGTAATTCACAAGAGTACATATCTCATGGTTAAAAACATAATGCGACAGGATTTAGTTGAAGAACTACCTTCTTTGATCAATACAGTATTTAGAGAATACAAGGGCAGATACACTATAACTCTAGATGAGGTAGAAGAGTTTTTGATAACATTTCTCGATTTCATAAGAAAAAACAAGTTTAGATTTTTGTTCCCAGAGACAACCATAGTTTCTTTCAAAATGGGAATAATGGGTACTCCAGATTTAATTGCCATTGATAAAAAAAGAGATATTGTACCAATAGACCTTAAACTCGGTAGAATGCATTCAAAACTAAAAGAGGAACATGTCTTACAGAATGTTGGGGAAGGTCTATTAGCAGAAAGTTTCTTCAGGAAGAATATAGAGAAATGTTATCTGGTCTATTATTCTTCTCGCGATATAGCAGATATAAAACTATCAAGAAGGTTAAAAGAAAGATTCATAGATTACAAAAATCAGATAGTTAGAATGATAAGGAATGGTAGGGTTCCTCCTAAAAGCAATCTACCAAATTATACAAGAAGAGTTTGTCCAGGATGCCACGTTAGAAGAGTATGCGAACATATCGAACAACTAAGAAAGGCTGTGAATAGACCAAGAAAAAGAAGGCAATAAGATTATTATTTTTCTTTTCATGAAATAATTTGAAGGGCCGGTAGCTCAGCCTGGTAGAGCGCCCGCTTGGCATGCGGGAGGCTCGGGGTTCAAATCCCCGCCGGTCCATCCTCTATATTTTAGCAAGCTTCTAAACTTTTATAAATTAAATTCATACATACTGATAGTATGGGAAGTACGAAAATTAAGGGTCTAGAAAAGAAGAAAGAAGAGGAAAAAATAGAAAAAATTAAGAAGCATAAAGAAAAAGAGGTTAAAGTGGAGAGAGCTATCGTAAGAATTATTGGTACCGATGTTGATGGTACTTTACCCATAAGAAGAGCTATTTGGAAAGTTAAGGGAGTTGGTTTTTCCTTTGGTAATGCTGTTTGTAAAGTACTAACAATGCAGTTCAACTGGAATGTAAATGATCCTATAGGCAATTTGACTGATGAAAACCTTGCTTTATTGGAAGATATAATAAGAAATCCAGCTAAATACAAAATACCTTCTTGGATGTTTAACAGAAGAAAGGATATAGAGGATGGTAAGGATTATCATTTAGTTGGCAATGATCTAACCATGAAGATAGAGTTTGACATAAAGAGAGAGATCGAGCTAAGAACTTATCGTGGTTGGCGTCATATGCTTGGTCAACCAGTTAGAGGCCAAAGAACAAGATCTCACTTTAGAAAAGGTAGAGCTGTTGGTGTATCTAGGAAGAAGAAGTAGGTGAGATTATGAGGAGATCTAGAAAAAAATATGAAACACCAAGAAGGCCATGGGATAAGGCTAGAATAGATGAAGAGAAAAAACTAATGAGATTGTATGGATTAAGAAGGAAAAGAGAGATATGGAGAGCTGAGGCTATCGTAAGAAAATACAGAAGAATAGCTAGAGCTTTGATCGCTAAGAAAGATAAAAAAACCGAAAGAATGCTTCTGGATAAACTTTTCAAATTGGGTATTTTAGAGGCTCAGAGCATAGATGATGTACTGGGTATGACTGTTGAAAATGTTTTAGAGAGAAGATTACAGACAGTTGTTTGGAGAAGGGGATTGGCTAATACACCAAAACAAGCTAGACAGTTGATAGTTCATGGCCATATAACCATAAACGGTAAAAAAGTTACTTGGCCATCATACATTGTACCAAAAGATGAAGAAGACAAGATAGAATTGTTGTTGCCAAAAGAGAAGCTAGGATTAAAAGCTTCTGCTCAAAAAGAAGCAAGTTAAACACTGTTTTTATTAATCTTTTTATTTCTTTCCTTGACAATAATCTTCTATGGCTGAGCAGAAAAAAGGAATTTGGGGTATTGCTCATATTTATAGCACTAAGAATGCTACACATATTCATATTACGGATTTAACTGGTAGTTATACTTTTGCCAGATACACAAGCGGTATGATGACAAATAAGGATAGAGAGGGGGGTAAGCCATATCCTGCTATGTTAGCCGCTAAGAGAGCGGCTGAAGAAGCGATGGAAAAAGGTGTAGTTGGTGTCCACGTAAGAGTAAGAGGTAGAGGAAGTCAATATTCTAAACTTCCAGGTCCGGGTGCCCAACCAGCTATAAGGGCTTTAGCTAAAGCTGGTTTGAAGATTGGAATGATCGAAGACGTTACTCCAATAATTCATGGTTACATGAGAAGAAAAGGAGGTAGAAGAGGTAGGAGAGTCTAGTAGTGTATTCGTTTTATTCTAATTTCCCATAATTTTTGTTATTATTGCTAACACTATCGGCATTGCAAGATTGTCATAATCTCTTATCAAAACTTCTACAACCATCGCTATCAACGAGAATACAAACGCTTCTTTTACACCAAACAAAAGCGAATATACATAAAATACACTCGTTAGTAACATTATCGAACCTTCTATCGATTTTCCATTACCGATTCTTATTCTACCAAACTCTTTTCCAATCAAACCGGCTAGTGAGTCACCAACTGTTAATGCTAAACCAGCAACAAGGAATGGTTTCAAGCCAAAAAAGTTCGAGATAAATAATGCTAGTGGGATTAATAATGGAGAAACTATAAAACCGATTTCATGTGGTTTTCTGCATATTTCTACTATTTTTCCATACAAAAATAAAGATTTTTTCTTGTACGCTCTTAGATATTCTAGTATTGTGTAAATTACTATAGCTAGTATAGTTAAAATCAGAAAAACATTTTCATCATACAATCTTATTACAACAAAAATTAACGTTGAGAAATGTATGAGCTTTCTCAAAAACCATCTGAAATCTATCGTTTGTTTTTTCGTCGAGACGATTCGAATAAGCAGAGCTGATGACAAACCAAGCATAGAACCAAAGATTATATCGTTTATAGTATGCACACCGATTTCGACTCTTGAAACCATTACCATGACAGCTATGACGAACATTAACAGTGAAAGCCACTTTTTTCTGAAAGCAAACAGTGTAGATAGAAATGCAGCAGATATTAGAGTAGAATGTCCGCTTGGAAAAGAATATGTTGATGGGCACCATGGTTCATTCACACATGGCCTGGGAATCATGAATGTATCTTTCAGTATCATAGAGAATATGACAGCTATTATGATGGATGGAAAAACTATTTTTAGGTATTTCTTAGCGATTTTGTTTTTCTTATAGAAAAACAATGAAATAAAAGCAAAAAGTAACCATAGCTTGAAGTCGCCGAGAATTGTTACTGAATACCAAAAATTCATAGAAATAATATTGATGAAAATTGATTTAATGATGGTATCCGTAATAGCCAGTAGAGTAAATATATTTTAGTAATTTTTCAGTTTCTTGTTTTAGTTTTCTAAGGCTGTAAGCCTTTCTACCTTCGTTATAGTGGCCATGCTTTGTTTTATCGAGTGATACGAGAACAGACCTAACTATTTCGAATAACTTTGATGCTCTCTCAGAATATTCTAGGTCATACAGCGTTTTTCGATAATCTTCGTTGTTGTAGATTTCAATAATTATTTTGTAGATGTCTTTTGGGAATCTATTTAATTGCTTTTTGTTAGTGTAAGGTAAAACACGTTTATACAGCTCGTTAAGTTTTTCTATCAGACCTTGTGGTAATTCTTTTTCTTTAAACAATTCTTTTTCATAATAACTACCATACTTAACTACACTGGCCATTGCTATCAAAGAAATTGCAACAGAAATGAATGGTGTGGTTAATGAAACAAAATTACCAGATATTTTGTTTTCTTGTTTTAGAATGAAACTAACTAGGTTGATGAATATTATTAAGAATGATGTAAAAACAACGAGAAATGCAAATTTCCATTTGTTATTCATAAAATAAAATTAAACAAAAAAGAGATAAGAATAGTTCACCTTTTCTTCTTTCTAGCTTTCATGAAAGCTTCTAGCATTTCTGTTGGAAATGGAAATACTATTGTTGAGTTCTTCTCTGCTGCTATTTCAGATAATGTTTGATACAATCTTAATTGCAACGATGATGGTGATTTATCCAGGATCTTTCCAGCCTCAACTAATTTCTTAGCTGCTTGCCTTTCAGCCTCAGCTAAAATGATTCTGGCTCTTCTATCTCTTTCAGCCTCTGCTTGATGTGCCATCGCCCTTTTCATGTTTTCTGGTAGTTCAATGTCTTTTATCTTTACATCAGTTATCTTTATCCCCCATGGATCAGTTTCTTTATCGATTATTTTTCTTATGTGTTCTCCTATCTCTTCTCTTTTTGATAGAATTGTGTCTAAATCCGATTTACCACACATATCTCTCAGTGCTGATTGTGCTAATTGAGAAATTGCCCTTTTGTAATCTTGCACCTCTAGTATCGCTTTTTCTGCCCGTATCACTCTAAAGAACACCACACCATTGACTTTTACTGGTACATTATCTTTTGTCATTACTTCTTGTGGTTGTATGTCGACAACTATAGTTCTCATGTCAACTCTTTCTATTTTTTCTATTACTGGGAATACCCATTTTAGCCCTGGACCAATGGTTCCAACGTATTTTCCTAGCCTAAACTTGACAGCTTTCTCGTACTGTTTTATCACTCTAAGTCCAGAAGCTAGGAATATACCAGCTGCTATTACGTATTCAAACATAAAATTCTTTTGAGATTACAAAATAAATTGCTTGAATCTTCTAATCCAGTAAGTGTTTATTTCTGGTAATCTACCTTTTTTGATTAAATAATCAATCAGTATATCTGGATTGTTTCTTTCTATGACTGAATCGATCTTTTCATGAAATCCTTGAATAGTTTTTATTTTTGATTTTTTGCTCGCTAAATAGAGATTCTTTGAGAGTTCAATGCTATAGAGTTGATTTAGATATGATATGGTTTTGTTTTTGTTCTCTTCGTTCAATATTTTTGTTATCGAATATTTCTCTAGTTTTTTATCTCTCTCGAAATCGTTTAGGAGTATGATAGATGAAAGGGTCTTGCTTGCTAAATCGATGTATCCATGTTCAATTACCCCCTTTCCAAAGGAAGACAGATAAAAGGCATTGTATATGTTATTCAGTCTTTCTGGGAAGTATAGCATAAGACCTCTTAGTTGTTTTTTTAGATAACTTTCAGTGATTTCATCGAGAACGATTTTTTCAATTAGCATGAAATCATACTCAACGAGTTCATATATTTCCCTACCGAAGATAATATTGGTGTAATCGTCAAAATAAAGTGATCTTGTTTGTTCTTCTGGAGAAAAATTTATGTAAGTTCTATTCACAGAATCGAACATACTATTATCAATATCTACCTCTATTATATCGTCTTCGGAAACTCTGGAAAAACCAGGTAAAAAGGATGAGTATCTTTCCAACAAATCCTGATATACGTAGAGTACAAACTCTTCCAAATTTCCCATGTAAAAATATCACTTTTTAGTAATAAATATATAATTA
>JAGGZO010000036.1 GCA_021161995.1 Candidatus Aenigmatarchaeota archaeon | reverse complement strand
CATCAATGCCAAATGAATCAATAAGCTCTTTTATTTTCTTATTTATAACGGGTTCCAGCTCTTCATCCTTTTTATACATTGATTTTAGGGCATCGTAGTACTTAAGATTGTAATCTATGATTCTATACTTCTCCTCGTCCAAGCCAAATAACTTTTTCATGAATTTATCTCTATATTCATAGTTATCCATCACAAGAAGTGTGATCTTCTCAGCATCATAGATATTCTCACCATTAAATTTTTCTCTTAGTTTGGGGTATATCGAAATGATGCTTTCGATTTTTCCTTTTAGTTTTTCAGTATGCCTTTCCATTATGCTATATTCTGGGAGTCTATCGCTTAGCGATAACTTAAGTAAAAGGACCTCGAACAATTTTTTAACTTCTCCATCTCCTATCGAATTTATGTAATTCAAACTAATTTTTTCGTTATATAGTTCTATCAAACTGAAGCAATTTTCATCATACATCTTGTTTATCCTAGAAAGTTCATCAAAAACTATTTTCTTAAGGTCATCGTCTGAAAAAACAACATGAAGCAAACTCTCATGCAGGAGTCTGTTCATAATAAAAACTATCTTAAAAGATTAAAAATTAAATAGAGTGAAGCAGATAAATCACGTAAAACCAATATAATTTTCGATAGTATGATGTCGGAAATCCCAAGGGGCATAGGAAAACTTGATGCAAAAAGTAAAGATAGAGAACTTTTAAGAGTTGGTTTGATAGCAGAACTCGATGCAATAAATCTTTACGAGCAACTAGCAGCTGAGGCAACAGATGAAAAAATAAAGAAATTGTTCTTGGAAATTGCAAGAGAGGAGAAAACCCATGTTGGAGAATTTCTAGCAGTACTGCTAGAAAAAGATGGAGAACAAGTCAAAGAGCTAGATGAAGGTAAGAAAGAAGTAGAAGAAATGTAGTCTGACCCATTATTTACTATTTTTTATCTGCATGAAATGGTTAAATTTAAATATAACAATGTTATATTGTGATTGTTTTATGAAGCAAGAAAAAATAAACAAGCTCAAAAAAGGTGAAAGAGCTGCCTTACTAAGTAGTATAGTAACCTTTTTACTAGCATCCCTAAAGATGGTAGTTGGTATCATATCTGGTACAACCATTCTGATAAGTGATGGTCTTCATAGTTTTACTGACTTAGTAACAGATTTTGCATCATGGTTTGGTTTAAAAATATCTCAAAGAAGGGCGAATGAAAAATTTCCTTATGGGTATTATAAAGCCGAGAATTTGGCAGCTTTGTTTATATCTTTCCTTATTTTGTACGCAGCAATAGAACTGATGAAAGAAGGCTATTCTAGATTATTCGAAGCAACATCGCTTAACATGCCCCTAGAAGCTTTAGGGGTAGCTGTAATAGCTATAGTCTTTTCTCTTGTAACATCAAGATATCTTAAAAAAATAGGTACAGAAATAAGCTCCCAATCGCTATTAGCAAACGCAGAAGAAAGAACTGTGGATATTTTGGCATCGATGGTTGTTTTTGTTGGTTTGCTATTAACATATTATCATGTACCTTACGTTGAAGGTTTAGTTACGATCTTGATTTCGTTGCTGATCTTGAAGATTGGTATATTTAATCTAAGAGATTCCCTTTTAGCACTAATGGATGTGAGCCCAAGCAAAGAAATAGAAGATAAAGTAAAAAGAGTTTTGGAATCGATTGGGGGGGTAGAATCATACGAAAATCTAAAGTTGAGAAGATCCGGTCCATTCATATTCGGTGAAGTTACACTCAAGCTAAGAAAATATTTAGATGTAAAAAGAGCTCATGAAATAGCAGACAAAATAGAAGAAGAGATAAAAAGAAATGTCAGTGAAATAGAATCGTTTACTATACATATCGAGCCTTATGAAGCGAACGAACAAAAAATAGCAATACCAATAAAATCTAAAAAATGGCTCAAATCACCAATAGCTAAAATTCTGGGCAGGGCACCATATTATATTTTTATAACCGTTGATAAGAAGAAACGTGAAATAAAATCTATGTACATAAAGAAGAATCCATACACAGAGAAAAATATAAGAGCTGGTTTATCAGCAGCAAAATTTTTGCTAAATGAAAAGATTGATGCACTAGCAACAAAAGAAATAGGTGAAATAACATTTCATAAATTAAGAGATGATCTTGTAGACATTTACAAGGCAGAGGGTAAAAATGTAGAAGAGGTTGTAAAGAAATTTATCAGGAACAAACTAAAACTAATAAGAGAGCCTACAAAAGAAAAGGCATGAGGTGATATAAATGAAAATAGCTGTATGTGCAACGGCACCAGATATAGAAGCACTGGTAGATGTTAGGTTTGGTAGATGTCCATATTTCATCATAACAGAAATAGAAGATGGGAAAATAAAGAAATGGGAGTCTTTACCAAACCCAGGAATAAACGCGTTTGGGGGCGCTGGAATACAAGCTGCTCAAGCAATTGCACGAAAAGGTGTAAACGTAGTAATATGTGGGAGTTTAGGGCCAAATGCATATGGTGTTCTTTCATCAGCAGGTATACAATTAATTCCTGGGGTATCTAGCATAACCGTAAGGCAAGCAATAGAAAAATACATCAAAGGCGAGCTTAAACCAGGTTTTTCTATTGGACCAAGAGGCTTTGGGTATGGAAGGGGATTTGGCAGAAGAAGGAGATGGAGAGGTGGTAGGTGAAACAACTTGAAATTTTTAGCCTCTACTGGAACAAAAGGTGGTGTTGGAAAATCAACATTCGCCATTTTGCTTACATACAAACTTATTAGCAAAGGTAAAAAGGTTGTCCTTTGTGATTGTGATGTAGAATGTCCAAATGACCATCTATTATTAAATAGAAAACTCAGTAACAAAACAAAGGTTTATCAACCAATACCAAAACTGGACAAAAGAAAATGTAGAAAATGTGGTATATGTGCAGAAAAGTGTCGCTCAAACGCTATTTTTTGGATACCTGGTGGATATCCAAAATTCATCCATGATTTATGCAATAGCTGCGGAGTTTGTTGGCATATCTGCCCATTCGGAGCCATAAAAGTTAGTAAAAAAGAGATTGGAGAAGTATATAGCGTTAAGATCGATAAAAATTTTTGGTTTATATCTGGAAAATCAAAACCGAATGTAGAAGAAACTACACCAATAGTAAATGAGGCAAAAAGAAAAGCAATTGATGTTGCTAAAAAAATAAACGCAGATTACATCATATTCGATACGGCAGCCGGGATTCATTGTAATGTTGTTCACATTCTCAGAGAGTCTGACATGATATTTGCAGTGACAGAACCTACTCCACTAGGATTACATGACCTAAAAATATCACTAGAGCTAGCTAAGAAACTCGGTAAAAAAGCTCTTGTCATCATCAACAAATCTGGAATAGGAAGTGAAAAGCGAATACAAAGAATTGCCAAAAAATACAAAACATACATAGCCGGTAAAATACCGTATTCAAAAGATGTTTTAGATGCATACGTAAAGAGAGATCTGAAAAACGTTCATGAACTACTTAAATTAAAAGTGGGATTATGAGAATTGTGATTGCATCTGGAAAAGGTGGCGTTGGAAAGAGCATGTTGGCAAGCTCTCTATCGTTAATGTTTTCTAAAGAGAGAAAGATTGTTGCATGCGATTGTGATGTAGATGCACCAAATCTCGGCCTATGGTTAGGAATAAAAAAATATGATAAAATAGAGAAAGTTTCAACATCATTAAAGGCTTTTGTCAATCCTAGAAAATGTAACAACTGTGATTATTGTATTAAAATCTGTAAATATGGTGCGATAAAGAAAATAAACGGAAAAATAAAAATCGACAAAATGTTGTGCGAGGGTTGTGGCTTATGTGAAGTTATTTGTCCTAAAGGTGCGTTCAAACTAAAACCAGTAAAAAATGGTGAAATAAGAATAAACACTTCCAAATACAACTTTCCGATAATCTCTGGTAAGTTATATCCCGGTGAACATGGCTCAGGAAAAATAGTAGAAGAATTGAAAGAAAAGATAAACTATTTTCCGCATGATCTAAGTATATTGGATACAGCAGCTGGTATAGGTTGTCCTGTGATTGCTTCGATAAGAGGTTCAGATTTTGCAATCTTAATAACAGAACCTACGCCATCAGGTTATTCAGACCTTAAAAGAATTGTCAAAGTAGTTGAGCATTTTGGAATATCTTATTCGATCGTCATAAACAAGCATGATATAAACAAAAGAATGACTTCAAGAATAGAAAGAATATTTGGCAGAAAAGTCATCGGAAAAATTTCATATGACGATTGTGTTATAAATTCTCTGATAAAAATGAAACCTGTTATCTACACAGATTGCAAGGTCAAAAAAGAAATGGAAGAAGTATACAAAAAACTAAAAGAATTACTCAGTCTTTAGTTTTTTCATAGCATCTAGAGCAGCTGAAATTATTGGGAATGTTGTTGGTGGTGATGTGAGTAATGGATGTGTACCAAACTGCATAGTTATAATTTCCTTCATACTGACTTTCTTCTCTATCAATGAAGAAATGACATTTATTAAGTTAGCGTCTCTGAAATCTCCTATGAGTTCTGCTCCAATCAATCTATGAGTCTCTCTCTCAAATATTAACTTAAGCATTATTTCCTTTGTATTTGGTAAAGATGATGGATGTCTGTCAGCAACCTTTGCAAATCCTGTGATTACATCAATACCCTCATTTCTTGCTCTGCTTTCCGTATAACCAGAAGCGCAAAGAGAAATATCATCAAAAGCTGTTAAGAACGTTCCGATAACTCCCCCCATTGAATATTTCGAGCTACTACCGAAAACGTTCATAGCTGCTACTCTAGCCTCTAAACAAGCAACAGAAGCAAGTAAAATTGGTGTTGGTTTACCAGTTAAGAAATCATATTTCCCTGCACAATCACCTACAGCGAATATATTTTCATCACTAGTTCTCATGCGATCATCAACCTTTATTCCAAACTTATCGATTTCTAGCCCAGAATCCTTTGCAAGGTCTATGTTTGGTTTAGTTCCAGTTGCTATTATCACTGCATCAACATCAATTTCTTCATTATTAGATAGAACGACAGATTCAACACTATCATTACCCTTTATCTCAAGAACCTTTGTATTAGTATATAGTCTAACACCCCTTTCAACCAGCTTATTTTCAATTGCTTCACAGAATTCTTCATCAAAATATACTTGCAACACATGAGGCAAAACTTCTATCAAATAAATCTCTTTGTTGCTTTTAACGAGCTCGTCTGTTATTTCTAAACCAATAAAACCACCGCCTATAACAGCTACCTTTTTAGCATTTTCTATTCTTTCAAGCATGTCACCAATGAGCTCTCGATTCTTGTAAACATAAAAAACATTTTCTTTGTCGCTTCCAGGTATAGGTATTTTTCTGGGCAAAGAACCAGTAGCCAGTATTAGTTTATCATAAGAAAATTCTTTACCCGATTTTGTTATTAGTTTTTTGGAACTTCGGTCTATTCTTATTACTTCATCAACAAGCAGATCTATACTACTCGACTCGAGTACTTTGTTTGGTATAGTATCTTTATCAACATCTTTTAAAGTACCAAACACATACGGTATACCACACGGAATCATGCCAACGTTCTCTTTTTTTATTACTAGAACGTTCTTCTCTGGATGAAAACTTTTAGCTGTCTTTGCCGCTACTATGCCAGCCGGCCCACCACCAACAACAATAAGATCGTATCTGTCTAACATAATAATATCTTTAAGTATGATACCTAAAAATTTCTACAACCAACTATCCTCATGCTTTCTCTTATTGAATTCTCAACCAAAAGAAACTCTTAAACACACTGGATGTAGTATAGACTTATCAATTTACCTTTTCGATATAATACAAAATTTTACTTCATAAACATGTATGTTATTTTATTTTTGTTTTCTCTGTAAAAAGAGAGTAGTGTAATACTTTTATTCATTAAGAGACTGACGAAATTAATAAAATATTAACATTTATACATAGTAAAAACAAAAAAGTATTATGCCAGAACTGAATCCGAAATCTTTTGCACTAGCAGGCGGAATACTATGGGCAGCATGCATCTTCATAACAACACTCATCTCATCATACACAGGATATGCAGCAGACTTTCTAAACATAGTTGAAAGTGTATACCCAGGATATACAATAACACCTGTTGGTAGCATAATAGGAGCCATATACGCATTCATCGATATGTTCATAGGTATGTACATCTTAATATGGCTCTACAACTACTTCGAAAAAAGATAGATTGTTCTCCCCTTTATTTTTATTATTTTAGTTGATTGTCATCTAACAAATATTTTCAAGATATAGTATTCGAGAAATTGAAAATCTTACGTTTATTTATTGGTGGGATATTCCGGACTAAACAGAAATGGGCCCGGCGGGATTTGAACCCGCGACCTACGGGTTTCTTTCATCTTGACATCAAAGCTTTTAGCATAACGCTAAAAGCCCGCCGCTCTGCCATGCTGAGCTACGGGCCCATCAATATTTTATTTTACTGAGCAATCTAAATAAATGTTTTACATCTTTAAAAGATTTCTTCTATCACACTTGTTCAAAACAAATAGAACTAACACTACTCCAAACACAGAGCCAATAGAATCTGAAAACATATCATAAATATCAAAAAATCTTCCAGGAACAAAATACTGATGAATTTCATCCGTAATTCCATAAGCAATAGAAAAAGCTATGGAAGTATTCCTCCTTCTGATACTCAAAAATGATAAAATTCCTAGAATGGAGTATTCCATAAAATGGAATATCAATTTTCTAGGATCGAAGAAAAAGTAATATGGGATTTTTATAGGAATAGATGAAAGTATGAAAATTAAACCCAAATAAATAAAAAACAAGAGTAAAGATAAGTTTCTGTTATACCAGAAATAGTTTATCAAATTACAAAAGAGTTTCAATGCTTTCTTTTCCCGAACCTTGTTTTTTGCTGCCATGAGTATTTTCTCCATTTAGGATCTGGATACCCGCAATAAGAACATCTCTTCTTTCTAACGTGATATGAAATATGGCCACATCTCCTACATCT
>JAGGZO010000056.1 GCA_021161995.1 Candidatus Aenigmatarchaeota archaeon | reverse complement strand
ACCATAACTTCACCCCAATAGCATTTAGCTATGAGTTTACCATTCCAAACAACACTCAACTAGTTGTTGGAACTCAAGTAAATCTTAAGATTAAAATAACAAATATTGGTGTGATAAATGATGTTTATAGCATCACTGCAACCAGTGATTCACCTGCTTTGAGTATAACACCAAGCAATCATGAAACAGCAACAGTAGAATCTGGTGACTATGTTGATGTTTATTTCTTACTTAGGCCAAACTATGCACTAAACACTATGAACTCGATAGTAACATTTACTATATGCTCAGAAAAGATGGAGAGTGTTTTGCCTCCAGATGAAAAACAAAAAGCATGTAAGGAAGAGGATCTGCAATTCACAATAAAAATGATTACGATGGACGACAACCCATTTTCCTGGATATTTAATAAAATATTCGAAAAGTAAAGCTAAGAGGTTAAGATACCATAACCTATTAATCTCCATCTTCCATCTATTTGTCTCGAGATTACTATTCTTTGCTTCTGTTCCGCTACTACTGGTAGCGCTAGTCTAAAAACAACTCTACTACCTTTAATTTCTTTTATCAATCCTATAGTTCTTTGTGTTGCCACGTTTATCAAGACCTTTTCTCCTTTTCTTAATGGCTCAGCTTTTCTTTCTTTCTTTTCACCAACGACTCTTTCTAATAAACTAACTTCAGCTTCTATTTCTGACCGATTTTCTGGTAGTTCATTAGCTAAACCAACTATTGTACCTGATAGTCTATCATCTTTTGTTAGGAATGGGTCTAAATTGGTCATCAAACCAACCAAACCACCAGGACCAACTTCCTCTAGATTATAACCAGCTTTTTGTAAACCGATTACTCTTGTGTATAGTGGCTCAACTTTATTGCCTTTTATTATTCCAGGCCTTATCTCTATTTCATCACCCACTTTAATTCTTCCCTGTACAACAGGCCACCTATCACTCCACCTTTCAGTTTTTTTATTGGTGTACCAGGCTTATTTACATCAAAACTTCTGACAGTATACATTCTTGGAGATTTTTTAGGATCTCTTTTTGGCGTTGGTATTTTTTCTTGAATAGCCTCTATTACCCTATCGACATTTACGTTGAATTGTGCAGATACTGGTATTATAGGAGCATCTTCTATGCTAGTATTCTTTAAAAACTCTTTTATTTCTTGATAGTTTTCTAGAACCCTTTCCTTATCTACCAAATCTATCTTGTTTTGAACTATAACAACATTTTTTATACCAACTATTTCTATTGCCTTTAAATGTTCTCTTGTTTGAGGTTGTGGACATTTTTGATTAGCTGCTATGAGCAATAATGCACCATCCATGAGAGGAGCTGCTGTTAGCACAGTAGCCATTAGTGTCTCGTGCCCAGGAGCATCTAAAAAGCTGACTGTTCTTAACAACTCTATGTTTTTTGAGAAACATGATGGACAATGATCAGAGTTAGAGAAGTAAAACCCACAATCTTTACATCTGTAAAGCGTTGCGTCAGCATAACCTAGTTTAATCGTTATACCTCTTTTTAGTTCTTCGCTATGTTGTAATGTTAGCTTACCTGTTAATGCGTTTGTTAATGTTGTTTTGCCATGCGCTACGTGGCCAATCATCCCTATATTAACTTCGGGTAATAATTTTGGGTCGACTTTTTTTGATTTCTTTTTTGTCATAGAATGTAATTAATCAGTAAACAATTTAATTAGTTTTGTTAATAGGAGCTTTCTCTGAAGTTACCTGTTTTTTTTGTAGCTATATTTTTCTAAGAGTGATATAGGTACTTGTGGTAGCAAATAATTTATTTATCTTCTATGCTGGATCTAGGAACATTGATAGTATTCACAAAAACTTTTTTCATCTCATCAATTGTTTTGTAGTTTTGCAGAATATAGGAGATAGTATATCCCATGACAAGATATTTAGATATCTTTGGTATACCGTTCTTTACACTCAACTCTTTTGATTCTATTATGATTTCGTTATCAAATCTTGTTATATCATTTACATATTTTTCTTCTAAAAGAAACTTAACCAAATCATCTAAAGCAAACTTTTCATTATTCGATGAATGAATCTAGATACCAGACTTCATTTTCTTTTCATAGGAGTATTCATCAAATATCCTCATGAAATATTATCATGATAGATTTATTAATACCATTTGGTAGTTAATTACCAAATTAGCATCGGATTTTTTGTGATCTTGTATTGAATATATCCCATAGACCTGGCTAGTATTTCTATTAATGCTAATAGCGTTAGTTGTATCCAATTTCTGAAAGATAGTCTTTTGGTATAAACTTTTGTGACATTCTTTATGTTCATGGTGAAAGTTTCATAGTTATACAACTTCTTTATTTGAAGATGCCCTATAAATATTCTTTTTCTCTGTCTAAAGAATCCTATAAGCGAATTTGGACTGTCTGTGTATCCATAAGCCTCTGGTTCATAAACCATTCTGTAGCCTTCTTTAGTGAAAAAATACTCTATGTAAACTTCATCTGCGTTAACTTCTGGGAAATCTTTTATGATATTTCTGAATGCAATGATTTCAGTCCCCTTTGGTTCTATTTTACATGCTTCATGGTGAAGATCCCAGATTAACTTTGACAGAGCATATATCTTGGAATTCTTGTCAGCTAGCGGCCTTCCTATCACCACGCCAACATCCTGAAAAACAAAATGTCTTAGTAAGTATTTTATGAACCCCCTGCGTATTCTTAGGTCTGCTGTAAGCATTATTACGATGGGGGTCTTAATATGCTTTAACCCTTCTCTTATTGCCTTATGTTTACCAGCTCTTTTTGGTTCTTTGATGAATTTTACTTTCTTATCAGAAAACTTTAGATTCCTTGGTGAAACAACTACTATTCTGTCTAAAAACTTAGAAAGAGGATCTGTAAGTATAGTTTCAACAAGCTTATATATTTTTTTATCATCTCTATGATGAGGAATCAAAACAGAAAAATGTTGCAACGTCATCACTGTTGTTGCTGTTGTTCACTTTGTTCTTCTTTCTTGAAAATCTCCTCTAAAGGTTTACTGCCTTTTTTAATCACTTTTACATTTACTTGAACTATGTCAGTAGAAATTGTGTTACCTCTTACAGTTTTCTTCTTTCTCTGACCATTCTTCTTTGGATGAAAGCCAGGTGGTGCTGATAATAAAACTTTCTTTTTTACAGCTCCATGTATAGCTGGATGCATTGGAAATCCATCTTTATCAGTACCACCAGTTATAAGAAGTGTGTAACCTTCTAAACCTATCCAATCTCCTGGGAACTCATCACCTATCCTTTTTCCTATTAGTTGCGGTGCATTATTTTGATCAACCTCTAGCTGGTACGCTTTTCTTGTTTCTGGATCGCTAATTACAATTTTCCATAC
>JAGGZO010000079.1 GCA_021161995.1 Candidatus Aenigmatarchaeota archaeon | reverse complement strand
AGAACTAAAAAAACTAGATGTGAGGCTCTATCTGGTTACGGATGATATAAAATATCTTTTGAACAGCGGTAGAGTTAGTAAGCTAAAGTATGCCTTTCTAAGACTAACAAAGCTGGTGCCTATCCTAACAACAAAGGATGGTAATCTTGAGTTACTAAAACTATCTAAAGATCCATTGAATGATTTAGAAAGACTGGAAAAAGAATTGGCAGATACAATATGGGCCAGTACAAAAGGAAAACAGGAAATGATAAAGGATGGTATACTCGGTAGTCCTATTGTTGCAGTTAACGCGGGTCCTGCTTTTGGATTAGCTGGTTTAGCCAAAAGCAACATCTAGTAACCGATAGAAAATTTTTGTTATAGCAACTTCGTTCATTTCCATACCTTTGATATGCTTGAATTCTACTATGTCAACTCCTCTGAGTCTTTTTTCTCTTAACAACTCAAAAAATGCAAATACATCGTTCAACGATAATCCTAATGGTTCTGGGAAATTAACACCTGGTATTATCGATGGGTCTATTGCATCAGCGTCAAAGCTAATAAACACGTTTTCAAAGTTTTTCATGAACTTATCAAATTCCTCTAGTGATTTAGAGAAATTGTTTTTTATTTCTGCCGATGTTAGATAGAATACTTCGTTTTCATCTAAAAATTCAAGCTCTTCTTCATCTAGTGATCTTATACCAATCAATGCTATTTGTTTTGGGTTTGAGAATTCTATAAATCTTCTTAACCAAGTTGCCTTTGAAAATTTTTTGTTTTGATATTCTTGTTTACAATCAGCATGAGCATCAAAAACAACAATAGCTGTGTTTTCATCGCAAATACCAACATTGTACAAACTTACTAAATGACTATTTGCAAACGTTATTGGTAGTTTTCCATCTTCGAATATTTTTCTTGTTCTGAGGTATATTTCATCATAGTTACCCTTTACTCTGAATATTCCTTTATCATGTAGTCTAACGTTTTTTAGCAAATTTTTTCTTAGCTCTATATCAAATGGTTCTACTAAACCACTCAACTCTTTTAATTTTTTTAGATGGAAGAGTGATTCATCTTCGAATGCTATTGATTGTATTACTGCATTAGAATCTTCGTAGCTGAAAATGGCAGCAGGGAACTTTATCTCTTCTCTATCCATTATACCACCAATAAAAAAGAGTAGCTATGAATGGTTAAATTCATGATAGTGGGCCCGCCCGGAGTTGAACCGGGTCCCCCGCCTTGTAAGGGCGATGTCCTGCCGTTAGACCACGGGCCCGAATCAAAAATAAAATTCTCATAAATATTTAAATTCAATTTGCTTCTTTCTTTTTGATGTATAAGTCTTTGAATGGCTCTTCTTGTTCAGTCTCTATTTTTCTTTTCATTTCTAAATGCAGTAGCGGCGTGAAATAAAAGATTATTTTTTCTCTATTCCATTCCTCTACCAGCTCTTTAAAGTTTATTTTTTCTCTACCCTCCTTTATTTTTTCTTCGATTTTGTAGAGTACTTTTTCTATCCTTTTCTCTACATCTTCAACTCCGATATTTTTCTCTACCCTCCTTCTAGCAAAGAATTCTCTTCTATATTTTCTTTCTCTAAATTCAACAACTTTTTTTAATGCATGAATTAAGTCTTCTACTGTTACTTGGGTCTTTGGTAATCTTTTTAGAGGAGGAGCTAACTTTATACTATCCAAATCTATATCTGGTATTTCAATTCTTTTCTCTTCTTTCATTGCTTGCTCTACCTTCTCTTCTTCTTTTCTTAGCAATGTTTCGACCTTTAGCTTTAGTAATATTACCGCTATGAAAACAACTTTTGCTGGTATCCTAAAATCCAAATCTTTAACCTTTTTGATAAATGCTATAAAACTATCAGCTAATTTAACCAGGTCTAGGTTCCATGGATCTAAGTTCTCTATAGAAACTATATAATAGATTATATCCTCCCAACTTTGTTTTTCTATAATCTTCTTTAACAATTCTTCTTCAGAAATTTGTTGAAATTCTTCTATTTTTTCATCGATTCCCATACTAGTATATTGTTGATTAAAGAAATTAAACTGGTTTTAAAGCAAGCAATTTTTTAGCTGCTTTAATTTCTACTTCTTTATTGTTGAGCTTTAACAGAAACTCATAGAATTTTGGTATTTGCATGTTGTTTAGTATGTATTTTGCAACAACTAATATATATTCACCTTCTTTCGTGATCAAATATCTTTCATCATTCATCTTACTTAAATATCCATGAATTTCAGCTAAGTTACACCATAAATTTATCATTTGTTCAGTTACTGGTTTATCCGGTAGTTTTTCTCTAATTTCTTCATATTCTTTTTTATCAATGTCTAACTTACATATCTCAACAAAGGAGGTGATATCCTCCCAAATTTTTCTTAGAGAGGTATACTTTTCTGCAAGGTTATAGAGTTCATTCAGGCTAGCTTCATTACCTTTCTCTGCTACTAATGAGATTATCCTTAAATCGATTGCAGAAACAATAAAATCCTTCCGGTATATTTCCATGAACTTTTTCAGTTCTAGTAGTTCTGGGTAATTATCAATCTGCTCGTTCGCAATTGTTTCTATCGCATTAGCTAAAGCATCTTTATAGACATCGAGACTTGATATGAATTGTAATTTTCTTAGCGATATTTTATCGTTTAATTTTGCATATTTGTACAGGTCTCTAATCAGAGTGTTCATGATTTTCTGTTGATAGCAAAATAATTAAAATTAATGATAAGAAATTTTCTTGAGAGTCATTTCTAATTTATCTCCTATGACCATGGGTTCTATTTCATTTTCTTCTATGTATTTTAGCGTTTTTTCTAATTTGTTCAGGTTGTCAGAGTATAGTGTTAATAATGGTTCATTCTTCTTTACTTTTTGACCCAGCTTCTTATGTATTATCATACCAGAACCTTTGTATGTTGGTGCTCCTAACATTCTACCTATCTTTATCAGCTCAGAGTTTCTTATCAGAATTACGAAACCATCTCTCTTTGCTTCTATAACAGATGTGTATTTGCCAACTGGTATATCTTCTGGTTTTATGTTTGGGTCTCCTCCTTGTGCCTCTATTATTTCTCTGAACTTTTTACCAGCTTTACCAGATTTCAATGCTTCCAATGCTTTTTGTTTTGCGTTTTCTACTCCAACCATTTCTAATACTGTTGCAACCAAATCTGTTGCTTTATCTATTAAGTCTGCTTCTATCCTATTGGCTGTTAGGACTTCTAACGTCTCTCTTGCTTCTAGTGCTGGTCCTATTGCATGACCTATTGGTTGTTCGCCATATGTTAAAAGAGCGTTAACTTTCATTCCGAGTTTTTTACCTAACTCTATGAACTTTCTCGCTAAATCCTCGCCATCTTGAACACTTTTTATTTTAACCTCTTTACCTATAGGAATGTCTATTACCACATACTTAGAGCCCATGGCTTTTTTCTTTGCCATTATTGAAGCTAACATCAATGGATCTATTTTTAATGGATTTTCTATTTTGATGAAAATGTCATCTGCTGGGGCCAAATCTAAATTACCTCCCCATACCATACAACCATTTGTTTTCTTTACTACTTCATAAGCTTCTTCCAGGCTTAACTCAACTGGCATTATTGCCTCTACTCTATCAGCTGTTCCAGCAACATTTGTTATGGCTCTGCTAGAAGATTTCGGTATTTTATAGCCGAGTGATGCGACTATAGGAACAACAATCATAGTTGTTTTATCTCCTGGTACGCCACCGATAGAATGCTTATCTAAAACGATTTCATTTTCTGGCCAAACCATTTTTTTGCCAGTTTCAACCATAGCTTCTGTCAAATATGATGCTTCATCTAAATCTATTCCCATTGTAGTTAATGCAGTAACAAAAGCAGCTAGCTCTGGTTTAGTGAGTTTATTATCTACAGCATCTCTAACTATAGCAAGAGCTGCTTCTTTAGTCAGCTTTTCTCCTTTTATTTTTCTTCTTATGAACTCTACAGAATGTGGCTGTGGAGCAGATTCAACCTCTATTTCATCACCTTCTTTAAGATCTAATTTTTCCGCTACCCTTCTATAAACAGCTATTATACCAGCTTGCAAATCTTTTGAGATGTTATAAATGGCAGTTATCTTTTTTTCTCCTTTTTGTATGGTTACTCTTCCTGTTTCAGAGAAACCAATCTTTTCTATATCCTGTTGATTCAGAATTACTATGTATTCTCCATTTGCTTCTATGTCTAATATCTTAGTGCGTAAAAGCATGAAAATATTATGCAAGTTTTAACTTTTATAGTTAGATAAAAGAAAGAAAAAGAAGGGGTTATCTTGGTCTAGCGAATCCCCATTTTTCTAAAGCTAGTCTAAGAGCTTCATGTGTTTTTGCGTATTGTTTTAATGAAATTCCTTGTTGGATTGCTTCTAGCACTTCTCTGCATGCTTTTGCTCCATAATATGTTCCTCTTGGATGACCATGAACACCGCCACCTATCTGCATCACTAGATCGTTGCCAAAGAATTTTACTATGAATGGTAATAGACCTGGATGTAGACCACCACTAGACACCGGAAACGTTTTCTTTTTACCATACCACTCGGACCTTAAAAATTCTTTTAGCTGGTAAACTTCTTCTTTTGGCGATACCAGCTTGCCAACTACTGTACCAACATGTAAGTTATCCACACCAATCAATCTTGCTAGTTTTGCTAATACAAGCATCGATATTCCATGCTTTCTGTTTCTAGTGAATACCGCATGCATAGCTCTGTGTGCGTGGATAGCTAAATGCAAATCATCAAGATAATTTCTCATCGTTTGCAGTGCAGCAAAACCTGCTGTAACTATATCTATCATTACATATTCATTTCCATAATCTGCAACTAGCTTAGCTCTCCTTTTCATTTCTTCAGTTTCTGATGTTATGTTCGCAAAATACGATTTCCTTTCACCCGTTTCTTTTTCTACTTTATCTCTTATTTTCATAAGCAATGCTAATCTTTTTTCGAATTTGTTGAACGATTGGTTTGTTAGATTTTCATCATCCTTAACAAAATCTAAACCGCCACTCCATATTTGGTATGCTACTTTACCATATTCACTGGTTGAATAACCAACCTTTGGTTTTGGGACACTAGCTAATAAAGGTCTATCTTTTATTTTCATGATTTTTCTTATTCTTTTGATTCCAAATTGTGGGCCTTTGAATTTTCTGACTATTTTCTCTGGAAATTCTATATCAACAAGCCTTAGATTTTTGACAGCTTTCATTCCGAAAATGTTTCCAGCCACGGATGACAGTATCTGTGGTGCACTGTTTGGCTCAAACAATTCTATTGGGTAAGCTATTTTTATCGTTTTGTTTTTCGGATTTAGCCTGAATACTCTTGCTTTTATCTTCTCTATTCTTTTTGGTATTGTTGTTAATGTGGTCCATGTGCCAACAGAAGACTCTGCTGCGACCTTTTCTGCCGCTCCTCTGAAACTTATTCCTTTTGCTGGCTCCACGTAGAACGTAGCTATCAAGTCTGTTTTTTGTGGTTTGTATGATGTGTTTATGTACGAAACCTTCATGAAAAATTATTAGCGTTGTCTGGATAATAATTTATCTCGACTTGAATTTTAGTAAACCATCATCTTCTATTATTTCTACTTTATTTTCATTCACGAGTTTTGTTAGTATAGCTCTTAAAGGGACTCTGTTTAAGTATAGTGTGAATGTTGATATATCAGTACCTAATTTTTTCATCAGCTCTTTTAAAAGAGAATCTTCACACCTTTTTGCTGATAACAACTCTAGTATCAAGCTTTCTAATCTTTCAGTGGTTTCTATGTTTCTTCTTATTAGTTCTACAGCACTTTCTCCAGAAACTATTGGCCCATGTGATGGAACAAGAGTATAACCTTTTTCTGCAAAATCAAGTAGTTTATTCAGAGAATTCATGAAAAGATCATAGTCAATAAAGTATGGCATTCCAACTTTTGATAATAAATTTTCCCCAAAGAAACTATCACCTGCATATAATGTATTGTTTATGACGAATCCAGTCATACCAGGTGAGTGACCGTTTAGTTGGATTGTTTTTATACCAAAAATTTCTTCGTCCCAAGAAAATGTTTTAACATTTTCTATATCATTTAGCCTATCAGCTTCTTTCAGAAAGCTGTTGAACATCTTAGACCCAACTGTTATAATTTCTCTTACTATTTTGTATTTAGCGCTACTAAATTCACTTTCATGTACGTATAACGTTACATTTAGTTTTGGTACAACTTCTATATGGTCAGCATGCGTATGAGTAGCTAACGATATCTTTGATTCTAATGATAACTTTCTCATTTCTCGTAGTATATCTTTGTGTCTATCCTTTCCTTTACCAGGGTCTATTATTATTGTTTCATCTAAATTTGCTATTAGTGTTGATGGACTTCCGGGCAAAAGGTAAAGATTATCGTCAATCTTCTTTAATCCCATGCAAATCTCTTGTTTTTACTTAATATATGTTTGTCTAATGGATAATCAAAAGTGTCCATAAAAATAGAATTTTAAATATTTTATCAAAACATAATCCATGAAAGAGGTTTTGAAAGATCCTAAGAAATGCTTGACAACAGAACTTCTGATGCACGAACTTTATGATAATAATGTGTTGTATTCTAATGAGTTTGGGAGAAGAATGAAGCTTCTTGGTTTAGATAGTGATACAATAGAATCATTCAAAGAAACAGAAAGAAAGATAATTGAAAAAACATTAAACGAGGGTAAAAGGCCATTTAATCTAAAGAACTATTGGAAAAATCAATCATACATAATGAGGAGAAGGTTCCAGTTTAATCCCCAGGACCTAACAGTCTCGGAAATAATTGCTATGATAGAAGAAGCAGTATATTATCGTACTGGATTGTTTAAAATTCCTTATTATATAAGGAAAATTGTTGATTATCTTTCTGATGATAGGAATGAATCACTTTATGAGCATGATCTAAAAGAACGTTTGAAGGTGTATGGAATGAATAATGATCAAATAAAAGCATTCATATATAACGAATATCTTTTGCTACAGGAAGTCTATTATACACCGCTAGAAATGAAAACAAAGTTTGGATGTTCGAAGCCTTGGAGTAAAGAGGCAATCGATCTTGTGATGAATGGAAGAGTTATGCTAAAGAGGTATTTTAGAAATCTAGAATAAACCTAAAGTCTTTTTGACAAGAGCTTTTCTACGGGTCTTACATAAAAATCGATGTCTTACAGAATTTTTAATGTTATTATTCAATAGGAATTCTTTTATCAAAATCTATCAGAATTTGTTTTTCTGTTATAGCCATTTCCACAAGATTCCATGGAACTAGATCAAATGCAGGATTTCGTACTTTTACTTTCATTTTTCTTAGCTCCAGGTCTTTTCTTAATATTTCGTTTGCTGGCCTTTCTTCTATTGTTATGCTCTTTCGTTCATCTATCTTAAAACTATTTGAAAACACCAATAATGGCTTGCCAAAATATTTTGCTGTTATGGCAAGCATTAGGCTTCCAATCTTGTTTATTATTCCATCTTTTCTTATCGCATCACTGCCTATTACTACCATATCAACATTTTTCATGAAAAACCCGACCGCATTGTCATTTATTATAGTTACATCTATACCAGCTTTCTTAAGATCTTTTGCTGTTTTCGTCCCTTGATGTAATGGTTCGGTTATGGTAGCATACACCTTTATGTTTCTTCCCATTTCATGAGCTTTTTTTATCACAGCTACAGCATCACCTGAATGACAATGTGTCATTATCGTTGCATTATATGGTATAAATCGATACGCTTTTTCTGCAAGTAATTTTCTTGAATCCTTTAGCTCTTTAAGTAATAATTTCATCGTAGCAATGCTTTTATTCTGCTTTACTATTTTTAGTACATTGTGTAGAACAACTGCCGTTGGTCTGGTCTTTTCTAATTTTTGTATTGTAGCATCAAACTTTTTTCCAAAACCGTTTTCTTTGGAGTAATCAATCAAAAACTCTAGTGCAAAAGTTGCTATTTGAGTAGCGCCTTGAATTTCAACTGTCTTTATCTTTCTTATCGCTTCGTCAAGAGAAATTTTCATGAAATAATATTTATTATTCTAACTAAAATATCATTCAGCTCTGCTTTCCTTTGGTAATTCTAGTGCAACAATTTTCGATTCACCACCCACCATCGTTACTCCATACAGCGTGTCTGCATACTTTACTGAGATGTCGTTATGCGTTATCATTATTATCTGCGATTCTTTCGATATCTTCTTAAGAAATCTTCCTATGTTTTCGGTGTTTTCCTTGTCTAGGGCTGCATCAACTTCATCCAAAACATAAAATGGTGCTGGTTTTAGTTTTTGCAATGCAAATAAGAATGCTAGTGCAACAAGTGTCTTTTCACCACCAGACATCGCATCTATACCAATAAACGGTTTACCTGGCTCTGAGGCCTCTATAAGTAAACCTGATTCTAAATTTTCTGGGTCTTCTAGCTCTAATTTTGCGGTTCCACCGGTCAACATGTTGAATGACTGATCGAATAGTGCTGAAACTTGTTTTAGTGCTGCGTAAAAAACTTCTCTTCTTTTTTGTTCTATTTCATCAATCATTTGTAGAATCCTTTCCTTTTCCTCCACAACCTTATCGAATTTTTCTTTTAGTGTTGAGAATTCATCTTTTATTTTTTCGTACTCTTCTATTGCTTTGAAGTTTATGGTACCAAGAGATTTTATTTCTTGGAGAGTTTTGCTTATTTCATTTCTTAATTGGTCTAATGGTTCATCTATCATTTGATCTTCTGGAGCATCTTTATATTCCTCTAGCTCAACCTTAACGTTATCTATGTCAGCTTCTATCTTTGCTCTTCTGATTTTTAGATTGCTAATTTTCATTTGTATGTTCATCTTTTCTTCAAATAGTTTTTTCCTCTTTTTCCTCAATCTTTCTAGTTCCTTCTCAGATTCTACCCTTAGATTCTCAAGCTCTACGTTTTCAGTTTGCTCTTGCTTTGGTGCGAATTTCTTTAGTTTTTCTTTCACCTCTTTTATTTGTGTTTCTAAAGAAATGTTTTCTTCTTCTAGCATTTTTATTGATTGTAAATATTGGTCGATCTCTTCTTTATAACTCTTTTTTAGTGCACTTCTTCCTTTTTTGAAGAGAAAGCCGCCTGTTACAGCACCACTTCTTTCTATTAAATCCCCATCTAAAGTCACCATTCTGACTCTTCCTATCCCTATTGCTCGTGCGTAATCGAGATTCTTGATTATGAGTGTGTTACCGAAAACAAACTCAAGAGCAGCTTCAAATCTTTTATCGAACTTTATTAAATCACTTGCTATGCCAATAACACCATCCTTTTCGAGATATTTTTCATCTAATCTATTTGATCTTATTCTGTCTAATGGTAAGAATGTAGCTCTTCCAATTCTTTCTTCTTTCAAGTATTCGATGCAATATTTTGCCGTTTCAAAATCATCGACTACAACATCGAACAAATGATTTCCAGCAGCAACTTCTATTGCTGTTTTGTACTCTTCTGGAACTTTCATCAATTGTGCTATTGTACCGTGCACACCTCTTAAATCAAGTTGTAATATTGCTCTCACTGCTGGTGGCATTTCACTTTTGTCCATGGTTTGTTCTTCAAGCTGAGAAAGTTTATTAACGAGACTTCTTAATCTTTCTATTTCATTTTTGTTGTTTTCTAATTTGGATTCCAGAACCAACAGCTCGCTTCTTAACCTAGATGCTTCACTCTCCTTTTCTAATCTTTTGGATAAGTTGAGTATTTTTTTGACAATTTCTTTCAAATTTCTTTCTTTTTCTTCTAAATTTTTTTCAACACCTTCTAGTTCGCTAGCAGCCTGGCTTAGCTTTTCTTGTAACTCGTTTATTTTGTTGTTGATTTCATCAATATCTTGTTGTAATATGGATATCTTTTTGAAATAGAATGATGCTCTTAATATTCTTAGTCTAGATTCTAATTGTTTGTACTTTAGTGCTGCATTTCTCTGTTCTTCCAGTCTCTTAAATTGTTCATATTTTTGGTTTATTATTATTTCAATCTCCCTTAATCTTTGTTCAATTCTCTCTAAATCCCTTAGAGATTTTTCTTTCTTGTCATTGTATTCATATATTCCAGAAATTTGGTCTATAATTTCCCTTCTTTGGATTGGGTTCATTTCGATTATTCTAGTTACATCACCTTGGAATATGATATTATAACCATCCGGTCTAAGATTTATTCTATCTAGCACTTCGAGAATTTTTTCTCTGGTTACAGTTTTACCGTTTAGCTTATATATTGTGTAACCTTTTTTGTTTACCTTTCTTGTTATAACAACTTCATTTTCATCAAAGGGTAATTCTCGTTTTGAGTTATCCAAGTATATAGTTACACTTGCAACATCTGCTGGTTTTTTCCCATCACCGCCCTTAAAAATGAGTTCACTTAATCTGTTTGCCCTTAGTGATTTTGCAGATATTTTACCTAGAACAAAACACAGAGCATCAACTATGTTAGACTTACCTGAGCCATTGGGACCAACGATTATATTCATACCATTAACAAAAGGAATTGCGATTCTCTTGTTAAAGCTTTTAAACCCCTGTAATACTAGCTTCTTTATGTATGCCATTTTGCTAACCTTTATGAGTAAGCATAAACCTTCAATTATATTTAGGCTATATCACTTTAATTTATTTAATTCTGATAACGATATCGGAGTTTTTCTTGATTTCCACATTCTTGAAGAAATTTAGCATTTCTTTCTGTTTTTTTCTCTTGAAATTCATCAGTAGTTCATATGTATCAACTCTTTCTACCATATCCAGGAGGACCTTTCTTCCTGCTTGACTTATGTTATTGTTTTCCAGGTAAAACCTTGTGATTTGCTTTACCCTAGGTGATAATTTATCCAAAATTTCTTCCACAGCATTTCTTGTTTCACCATTGTTGATTCTGTCACCTGCTAAATAAGACAAGACTAGCCAATCTGTAGAATTACCATATCTCAGAAATCCCATTTTTATTGCATATTCAAGTAAAGCATCTCCGGTTTCTTTATCTACATTTTTTACGAAATTTGCAAGTGCAACCATGTATTTGTACCCATCTATACTAAAGTTCTTCGTTATGTATACATCTACTAATTTTTCTATCCATTTTTTTGCTTCGTTGATATTACCATACTCCAATAGATTTCCGATCAATCTAGTTAGTAATCTAGGACTTGGTACGGGAAATTTTTCTATTATATATTTTCTAAGGTCTATTATTTCACCTAATAGGTCTTTATTGTTGTTTCTATGAATGGTTGATAGATAATCGTCTATTACAAAATACAGAAAATCGTTTGTTGAAAATAAAACAGGTTTCATACCCCATACCAGTTCATAAAATTCTTTTGGTTTCGGTCCGGAGTAATCAATATAATAAGGTTCACCTTCCTTACTTAGGATCACTGGTATTATGTGTGGTTTAATTCCCGTCACAAGTGCAGATGGTAAGTAACCAAAGAAAACATTTTCGTTCACATCCATTTTCTCTGCTAAATAAAAGAATACCATTGAATGACCCATACAGTTGTATTTTTTCTTTAGTATCAATTCACTTAGATGATGTACAGCTGATGATTTTCCAGAAAAGTTTTCATTCAAAACATCGTTTATTTTTATTGGGTTTGGTTTTTCTATGTTCAATTTATCTAGAATGTTTTTAGATTCCTTGAAAAGTTTTTCTTCTAGTGATAAATCTTCAAGGGCATAAGATTCAAGTTTAGCATACAAAGAAAGCAAATCATCCGCTGTGTCTAAATTTTCTAGTTTATCTATAATTTCATCATACATAAAAAATTTTGTAGGACTAATTTTTGTAAACCTTTTCTATCTGTTTTACAACTTTCTTCCAATCATATTTTTTAGATTCTCTGTATGCATTCTTAGACATTTTGGACCAAAGTTTTTTGTCTGTTAAGAGAATCTCTATGTATTCTGCCAGTTTTTTTGCATTTCTTCTTGAGAACATGAAACCCGTTTTGCCATGGTCAATTATTTCCTTTATCCCACCTTGATAGCTTGCTATTGGTGGAGTCATGGAAGCCATTGCTTCTAGTATCACAATACCAAAGGATTCACCATATAGCGATGGTGCTATAAAAACATTGGAGTTCCTATAGTATTTTGCTAGCTTCTTCTTTGAGTCTACATCAGTTCTTAGGACAACATTTCTCTTTATGCTAAGTACATTTTTCATTAAGTGAACATAATGCTCCATATAACCCTTTCCTATTATTGTTAGCCTAACATCTTTTATTCCCTTTCTAACATACTTTATTGCTTTTAATGCTGTTTGAACACCTTTTCTATGAACCAACCTACCTACAAATAGGACATCTTTCCCATTAAAAACTTTTTTCTTTGGTTTAAAATCATCTACGAATATACCATTTGGTATAACATGTATATCATCTCTTTCTATGAATTTTTTCACGAAATCTTTTGCGGCATTGCTTACAGCTACTATCTCATCTGCATAGTTTAGATAGTACTTGTGAGGTAAAAGTATGTATGATGTTGGTCGCCAAAAATAATCTATGTCATAAAACACTTGAATGGAGTGGTTTGTCACTACGGTTTTTGACCCGTTTTCATACCCCATTTTTAATGAGAGTAACGAAAGAGGAGAAAACATGTGATGAGAATGAACTACATCAGGATCTATTTTTTCGATAACTTTTTTTAACTCTTTTATTTTTGGTACATCTAGAGGACCGTATGTCTTAAGTATAGTATCAACTCTTATAACCTTAAATTTGAATCTAGAATCATTGTGATATCCTTTTTTTGCTATTACATAGACATCATGACCTCTCTTGATAAGCTCATTTGCCAAATCTTCCATGTGTGTTGCTATCCCACCTAGTGTTGGATGGAAAAAATCGCTAACTAGCGCTATTTTCATACTGAATATAGTATAATCAAAAATATTAGAAATGTTATGTT
>JAGGZO010000076.1 GCA_021161995.1 Candidatus Aenigmatarchaeota archaeon | reverse complement strand
TTCGCTTCTTCTAGTTTTTCACCAATACCAAAAACATACGGGAATTCTTCTTTAACAGCTTCATCCAATCTTTTTAACAAAATTAAACCATCTGTTGTTTTAACCTCTGTTGCTTCACCAATAAATCGAAATATTTCATTTTCATACTGCTTCTTTATCAACTCCATTTCTATTAATTTTAGGAGCATTAGATTTTGTGAAATTAGCTGAGGTGTTGCTTCTAGAGTTATGTCTTCTATTTGTGCACCATTCGGCATTTTCAATGAAACCCTTTCGAAATTCATATCGAAGAAAACATAAAACGGTGATTGGTCCCAGCCAGCTTCTTTCACTTCTGGTTTATTTATTCTTCTATAAAGATTTTCCCTTGCTTTCTCTATGTCTTCTAAGGTAACATGCATTTTGTATTCCTCTTCAAGAACTTTTATTCCTTGTCTAACAACATAATCAACAGATGGCTCAACTGGTAGTTCCACTGTAGTAGTTTTACCAAGCTTTTTTGCCTCATCAGGTTCATAACCAGCTTTTTCTAGTGATATATTACCTTTTGGTTTTAGAATTGGTTTATTTGGTTCATATTCATACGGTATAGTTCTCCATGCCCATATTGAGGTACCTTCTATCTCTTGGGCTTTAGAACCTGGTTTTATAACTGGATTTGTTAAAGGTGGTATCGTTTCTTTATAACTCATGTACTTTTGTATCAAAGGCAACAACATCTCTTTGTATTTTTCGACAGAAGCCTTTCTCATTTCTAACAGCTTTTTGATATTCATGTATCTTTCTTTGACTGTGTTGAAAAACAAAGATTTCCATTCTAGGAATAAAACATTCTTCTTTGTTAAAACAACCGCTTCTGCATCGCTTATGGTCGGTAATTTTTTCTTTACTTCTTCCTTTGTTCTTTCTTCATCTAATTGCATAAAATCTGCTATTACAGTTGGCCATCTTCGAGTGGCCATACCATTCAACGAATAAACATCTCCTGTATGAACATCTACTTGGTCAATGAAAACAGACCTTAAAGCAACATTACCCTCCTTTATCAATTTTAACGCTTCCTCTTTTAGCTTTTCGTCTTTGTTTTTCTCTGCTTTTTTCAATAGCGATTTGCCTTTTTCTACTTTCTCGAAATAGTCAAGGAACTCTTTATATTTTCTTAAATCATGATAAAGCAATTCTACATCAGAAATGGCTCTGGCTACATCAGCAGCATATGCTTTGATCTGTTGTTCTATCTGATTTTTTTGTTGTATTGTTAATTGATAAGCTGGTTGATAACCCGGAGAGACATAAAGGAATTCGCCATACTTAAAAGTGTCAAAACCCCATTTTGGTAGCTGCAATACAAAACCGTAGAATATTGCAGTACCTGAACCAAAAGGTAGAGTAAAATTCAATCTGAATCTTGGTAGGCTTAAATGAACTAGCTCACCAGGGCCAATACCCTTAGCAGCATCCTCGATTTTGCTAAAAGAGATAGGCATAATATATATTTTATCTGGTCATCAATAAAATACCGATTGATATTAGCAACAAACCAAATATTACTGTAATGTCTTCATTTCCAAAGACGCTGGCATTTGTTTCTGTTATCCCTATAAAGATTACACCAAGTACTATAAGACCAAACCCTACACTCCTAACCAAAAAACTCATAATAATAGTTTTGTCGAGATGTATAAGAGGGTTAAAGCGACTATAACATCAAACTCCGGAGCATCAGTATATTTAAGCGAATATAGCTTGAGCAAACCGAAAAATAGTGTGAAAAATCCAGCTATTTTGGCTATTGTGTGAAAGCTAAAATCCATAACCATATTTTTACATAGACAAGGTATATATTATTTATGCCAGTAAAGATTGTACTTAAGGATGATTGTAGAAAATTGCCTATAACTTTTCATTACGAAGGACCAAACGTGCATGTTGTTTATCCTGGCTTGAAAAAATTCTTAGCAGATGTGCTAAATGTGCCGGAGGAACAGGTTCATGAAAAACAGCTCTCTGTTTCCAGATCTGGCGATGAAGAAAAAATAAAAGCTAAGTTCGATGTATTAAGAAGAATTGATAAGTATAGCTACATGCTGTTTGAAGTGTCTTGTTCTGTTGAAAAAAAGCCATCTCAACAATTTGAAAGTGAGGGTATTGTAGATGTTGAAATTAAAGGAAAGTTGATGACAGAAATTCCTCAAAATACAGCATGGCAAAAGAGTTTTGTCTTTCAGCTGTTATTTACGCTATTTCTGCATACATGGTATAATAAGAAAAGAAAAGGTTATGTGAATGAATGTAAAGATGCTATGTTTGAATTAGAAAGAAGATTCAAAAAACTGCTGAGGATAGAGTAGTATGGCAAAAACTAACTATAAAGAGGTTTTGGAATGCATAGGACCGAATAGAAACATTGTTCTAGAGCTAAAAGATATCTCTTCTCCTTTGAAAGCTGTAAAGAACTCCTATAATATTGGTGCAGAAATACTAAAGATAAAAAAGAGTGGTTGGTATGAAAGAGAGTTTTCTTATAATGCCCTTGATGGAAGCTTTAGATACATAGTAGAATATACACAGAGAGCAGACGAATTAGATCAATATGCGCAAAGAAAGTTTACAGTTGAAATGACTGGTAAGCAACCGCTAAATAAAAATGAAACTGGATGGATAAAAATAGTTATCAATGCTAAACTGGAATTAAACTTCAGCTTTTCTGGTTTATCTGCCTCACCATTTTTTCAAAGCATGTTTAAAGTATGGAAAAAACTTTTCTACGATAAAAAAGTTAGAGAGCGATACCTAAAAGAATGTTATTTTTTGGCGATGCAACTAAGAGAAAAATTCGCTGAGATTTTAAGGTAAATACTGTCTATACAAATTTGTTTATGCTAATTTATTATTTTGTTCCGAATAATAACTATGGGATTTTTGGATAAACTCTTCAAGAAAAAAGAAAACCCACTGATAACAAACGATCTAAACGAGCTGAAAAAAGCCATTGAAACAGCACCAAAACCATCAGAACCAATCAAAGAATCATTGCCACCTAAACCATCCGTAGAACAAAAACCAATCAAGTTACCAAAAGAGCTAGCCAAACCACCTGAGCACGTTAATGCAAAAATGGATTTAATCGACTCTAAAATAGAGAACATAAGAGTAAAGATAGATACTATACTAGCAAAAGTGGATGAAATAGAAAAACTAATCAAAAAAGCGATGGAAGAATCCTAGCCAGCCTTTCCTTGTGATTTGTACAGCTCTATTAATCTTTCTATAGTATCGGCTTCCTCTGGACTTTTATCTATTCTTATTCTTTCTATTCTCGGGAATCTCAAAGCATAGCCAGATTCGTACTTGGGTGATTTTTGTATTTCCTGATAACTAACTTCAACAACTATTTTGGGTTTAACATAGACAGTCTTTCCTTTTTCTTCGATTATTAACTCTTTAAGTGCTTCTGTCATTTTTTCGAATTGTTCTTCCGTTAAACCAGTACCGCTCATACCACAAGTCAAGAACTTACCTGTGTCTGGATCTCTGACTGCGAGCAAAAAGCTACTCAACCATTTTGATCTAGCACCTTCACCCCATTCCGCACCAACTATAACTAAATCTAAAGTTTCCATCGTTGGTTTTATCTTATACCAGCCACCAACTTTTCTACCAAAAATATAAGGAGCTTCTGGGTTCTTCAGCATTATTCCTTCTTGGTTTAACTCCAATGCCTTATGGTAAAACTCTTCTAAGACTTTTATATCACTAGTTTCTATGCGTTCGGCTAGCTGCAATTTATGCTCAACTGGATTAACAATCGATTCTAATATTTTTCTTCTCTCTCTCAAAGGCTTATCGAATAAAGTTTCCCCGTTAAGATACATGATATCAAAAAGGTTCAATTGGACTGGTATTTCCTTTGCCATTTTTTCTATTCCGTATTTTCTCTGTATTCTCTGGCTTATTTTTTGGAAAGGCATTGGTTTACCAGTTTTCAAATCGATTGGCCAAGCCTCACCTTCCACAATACATTCATCTGCCTTCAAATTTTCTTTAACTACTTCAACCACATCCGGGAATTGTTTAGTGACGTTTTCCAATCTTCTCGTGAACAACCAAACATTATCTCCTTTCTTGTGTACCTGTAATCTAAGCCCATCATATTTGAACTCGCATATAACAACTTTGTGCCTTTTTAACACTTCATCTATGCTATTCGCTTTAATACCAAGCATCGGTTGTATTGGTCTGCTGATTATCGGTCTAACAGCTTTTAATCCATCTATTCCTTTATTTTTTGCAATCAGAGCAACTTCCCCAAAATCTCCTAGTATATTCCAAGCATACTCAACCCATTTAGTTGCTTCTTCTTTGGGATGTTTTTTGAGGAATGCCAAAGCTAACGAATCCCTTATTATACCTTCCGCCACACCTATTCTTAGCTCACCCAAAATAGTTCTAACAAGATACTTAGCTTCTTTTGGTTCAGCATGCATTAACAACCCGCTAATAGCGAGCAACTTCTTTTCTTGCGAACCAGATCCTTCGTATGAGCCAATTTCTCTAAGTCTATTATACACATAAACAACCGTAAGTTTCTTTTTAAGAAAAACTATCTGTTTTCTCTTACTCATGATGTATTCAGCAACCTTACCTAGATCGCCCATATCCTTAAAATACTTCTCTATAGTTTGTGAACTAGCTCCACTCGCTTTAGCTAAAGCGCGTATCATGAGTTTAGCAGCAACTCCTAGCTCTTTACCTTCGAACGGCAGAAAAACTTTCCCCTGAGAGAGCAAAACTAATTTAGGTAATGTCTCATCGTCTGCTTTTTTGAATAAATCTGCCAATATTTCCGTCTCAGCTAACTTAGAAGAAATCTTTTCTAGTTTCTCATATACATCAACCAGTTCTTTGTACAGCATAATTAAAAATAAACTTGCTACGTATAAATCTCGAGTAAATAAATTGTTACTAGCTAAACCAATTTTATGGAAGCTTTTGATGCGTTATTCAATAGAAAGAGCATAAGGAAGTTTAAGCAAGAACCGATAGATGATAGGCTAATCGGATTGTTGATATACACAGCAACTCAAGCCCCATCAGCTGGGAATACTCAAGAATGGAGATTTATCGTTGTTAAGGATGAAAAAAAGAAGAAAAAGTTAGCAGAAGCTGCTTATGATCAAAAATTCATAGCAGAGGCTCCAGTAATAATAGTTGTTTGCGGTGATGAAAAAGAAATTAAGCTGGCATACGGCAAAAGAGGTAAGGAAATGTATTTGTTGCTAGATACAGCAGCTGCGATAGAGAATTTATTGCTAGCTGTTCATGCCGCTGGTCTAGGTAGTTGTTGGGTTAGCGCGTTTGATGATGAACATGTCTCGCATATTTTGGATTTACCACCCCACATAAGGCCAATAGCTATATTACCCATAGGATACCCGGCAGAAGACCCAGAGAAGCCCAGTAGATTACCACTAGAAAACGTTACATACTCTGAAAGCTATGGCAGCAAATTCAAAGAACCTCTTGGTCTAAAAGATTTAATAGAAGAGCTAATGAGGGAAATAAAAATAAAATACATGAAAGAAGATGCAAAAGTCAAAGACCCTATAGCGAGATTTGTGAAGCACCTTTTAGGTAAATAAGTGAGAATGGTTTTATCCATCCTCTCTCACAAGATACGAACTGTAAAATTCTACTAGCAATTTTAGCAAAGGGATTTTTGAAATCCTTTATCTAGAAATGAATCATGGAATATCTTCCTTATTGGAAAACATAATTTCAAAAATTAGAATGATTTAAAAATATAAACAAAGTAAGGTTCCTCTCTCACTTCAAGTGGAAAACATACAGCACCTAAATAACATTTAGACTCATACTCATAGAAATGTCCTATTTCTCTTTTTTCTATTAACTCTAGATTATTGTTCAAAAACTTTATAAAATCTGGATGTTTACTTAGTACGTAATCGGTTCCTCCCAGCAAATCTGTTCTGTCAAAAAAATAAAGATAATCACAATTTTTTAGAGTCGATAAAGTAAAAAATTCTATCTGATATACAGAAGGCTTTCGATTAGTTCGATCCATCCATTCAAAAATATGGACAACTGACAGATCAAAATTACTACCATAGAAAAGTATTGCCGGAAGAAAATTAGAGCAAATAACGACTTTTTCTGGATATGGAATTTTATCTGGTCTCCATTCTCTCAAAAAGAAAAAACGGAGATGATAAAGTTTTAAAAAAGAATAAAAAACCAAGAGTAAAATCAAAAAGAGTGGGATAATCTTTTTAAATGGTTGTGGTAAACGTTTCTTCAGAAAACTCATAAAATTAGAGGATAGTATAGATAGAATAGGCAATATTTTCAACATGAATAACATAGGCGTTGGTAAGGTTATTAAAAACATTTGAAGTGTTAGAAATAAAGCTATCGTTATACACACTAAGCTTAATCGCTTCATTTTTTTAAAGTTAAGAGAGAAGAATGAGAAAAGAGAAAGTACCAATGGTAATTTAAAATATTTTAATGTATCATTCATAAATATACTAAAAGCGTGAAGACTTCCCTTTAAGTCTATTGAGAAGTTGTTTTTAATAATAAAATTATTATAGTATCCAAAGTTTTCTAACAAAAATAAAAGTGGTGCATAATTTGTTGCGCTATTAAAAAGTGTATCCAATACAATTTCAAATGGTACACATACCAAAATGAATGGAAATAAGAGATGTTTTAATTTTGCCCTATTTTCTTTAAAAATCAAAGTTAGTAAGAATAAAGGTGAAATTAATAAAATAAAATCGTTTTTCCATAAACACGAAAGCCCTAAGAATAATCCAGATAAAATCAACTTTTTTTCATCTTTTTCAAACCAAAAATAAAATCCTAGTAAAAAAAGAAACAACGCGAAAAAATCGATCATCGTATAATTAGAAAAACCCAATAACCAAGAATTAAAACCAAAAATGAACATCGAAAATATAGCTATTAGCTTGTCATGAGTATGTTTGAATACTATTAAATAAATTAGAAGAGATGAAAAAAGTATTAATATCTTAATTTCGACCCTTGCAAATTCAACAGAGGGATAAAAAAAGATATACGTCAAAGG
>JAGGZO010000068.1 GCA_021161995.1 Candidatus Aenigmatarchaeota archaeon | reverse complement strand
TTCAAACCCTATAAAACAAAATATAAAATTGTACTATTTAAATTGAACGATTCCTAATTATAGAATAATGTTCAACAAATGGAAAAAGTTATAAGCAGTTTATTTATACATTATTTCAGTAAATATTTAAGGAGGATGAATATGGATAGTTTTAAAGAAATAGGGAAAGCTCTGGGAATTTTAATAGCTGAGCAAGAAAGCTATACATATGCGGATAAATTGGCTTATGCTCCCTCAAAAGATCTAGCATTATTCTACCTTAAAGAAGCGCTCAGAGATTTACATTCACTTTTAAGAAAAGGGGAATTTAAAAATAAAGTTGCAGCAGCCGAATTGTCCAAGATAAATTTCGATCAAATTGAGAGGGAGCTTGAAAACTTCGATAAGATTAAAGATAGAAGAGTACTAAGAGAAAGGACTTCCTCCATTGCTGCAAGGGCTCTAGCATTCTCTGCAAAATTGAAAGGTGTTCAATCTGAATCTAAGGAGGTATGAATATGGATGAAGTCTTCCTATCTATTAGAGGTAGGGTTTTAATTAACGTTGAAGCATTAAGCATGACTGAGTCGGTTGGAAACTATGTGAAACATAGACGTGTACCTGTAATATTGCAGGAGGAAGGCGGATATTCAGTTTACTTTGTGCCAGCTATATCAGGTGAAAGCATAGCTCATGGATACCAAGAAGTTTTAGCTCAAACTGCCTTAAACATGAATCCTCCATTACCAGTCTGCAAATTATGTAGCAAAGGAATCTTCTTAAAAAGTACCAATGAGAATGTCTTTAAAGAAGCATTCGGCAAATCATCACCCAAAGATGATAACGAACTTGAAAAGGAAATTATCAAAGGATGCCTCGTTGAGGATGTTGGCGGTTTCCTTTATGCCCATGGCGGTAGAAATGTTAAGAGAACCTCGAACTTCTATACTGGATATATGATCCCTGTAAGAGAGTCGCTTCAAAATGTAGTAATCGAACCACAATTACATACTAGATATGCATTGGGCACTTCATTTGTTAAAAAAGGTGCTGAGCGAGGACAAATGATATATTACGTGGAGTTAGCTTCAGCACCCTACGTATTCAGTTTTGACTTAGATACAAAATACATTGGCAAAACAACTTTCACCTATCAGAATGCTGGAAAACTAGTAGTTAATGATAGAAAGATGCGGCTACATGTAGCCTTAAATGCACTTAAAAAGTTTCTATTAGAAATGATGTTTGGAGCTAAGAAGACCAGATTTCTCCCGATAGTTGACTGGGAATCTATCTGTATCTCCGTATCCGATGATGTTTGGACAGTGCCAAGCCCCTTCACAAAAGACTACATTGAAAGGGCAAAGTTGAAACAGGAAAAAGTAAGCTACAATACTAAACTTTACTCCTTCGAGTTTGGCAAAGGAAGCTTTGAAGATGCGGTTTTAAATGCCATTGAAGACGCCAAAAAGAGATTAGACATTATTTAACATTAAGTGAAAGAGTGAACTTAAATGGTGATCGCATTTCTCGTTGACATAGAGTTCCTATGGGGTTTTCAAGCAAGAATAGCAGGTCTATCAAAAACTTCACCATCCTTTTATTATCCTCCTCCATCAACAATTTTAGGAGCACTCTCAGAGGCTATTGCCCGCAAAAATTATCTCGGAGAGCGAGAGGGAAAAAAGCTAATTCCCCTGCTAAGCCAAGATTTGTTAGCAATTGGTTTTAGAGCAAAAAATTACATACCGTTAAAATATGAAGATTTAAATAAAATAATTGCAGTAAAACTTACAAGCGGCAAACTTTGCCCGAATCCTAAAGACTTAGCGAAATCTTTCGATTCCCCAGCTAGAGGTAAAACTATTCTCTCAACATTAGACTGCAACCCTCCAATAATCAGATTCTTTATTGTGTTTAGAGAAGGGCGCGTGGTGTTTAATGATAAGGATATTAAAATAGATGATAATTGTTTCTGGAGAATTCATAGGTTAGGTTCAAAGGAAAGTAGGATTTCTACAATTAATGTTATTAAAATTTCTTCTCCTGAAATGTTAACTGGAAGAGTTTCAACAACATTTAGCTTTCCATTATTAGATGGACTTGTCCCGCTATTTGAGAAGACAGGCTCTTGGGAGCAGGAATGGTATATAAATCCTTTTGAAATTGGAGCTTATGATGAAAAGGAGAATCCAATAACAAATTACATGTTAGGTGAAAAGATAGTGCCTTTTAAAGTTCCAATACTTCGAGGAGTTCTCAATATTCCAGAATATGTTTTGGAGCTTAAAGGTGATCTTGCTGCATACAAGTATGATGGAGAAGTGGTGATTGGAAGATGGTGAAGTTAAGGATAAAGCTTCCTGCCGACTATACCTTTCTGAGCGAGTTGACATATGAAGGTATTTTATATGCTGCGTTGAATTCGGAATGCAACATAAATATTGATGAAATAATTTTTAAGGATAATGGTTTCATAGGTAAATTATTTTCAGAATTGGATGATGCCAAAATTAATAGCATAGGCGTTTTAATGACCGGTAATGATAATATTAACAGAAAGTTATTTGAAAAATTCAATGTTGCAAATGTAGCCAGTAAAAAAACATATCGTGATCTAATATTTTGTTTAAAAAAGTATCATGAAAAATTGAGGTTTAAAAATAACATTGATGTTAAATTGAAAAAATTTAAAAAGTTTTTACTGATAGATGTGGCAAGTGAAAAAGAAGGTTTGCAGGCAGCTCTCTTCAAAATAGATAGATATACTGGTTTATCATCTTTAGAGACTGATTTAATCACCCGGCAAATAACCTTATATTTCTCAAAGGAAATAGCCCTTCTCCTTTTGCTGGGACTCTACTCATCTTTTATAACTACAGTAGTACAGCAGAGGGAAAGAACATATTATTTCCTATTATTCTCGCCAGAAGAGATCATGAGGTTGCTAAGTGAAGGAAATAAATCTTTAATGAAAAAATATTTCCAAGTTAAATGCGAAGTAAAAAATGTTTTGAGACAGATTCTTAAAAGTTATCAGTCCGCAGAACTCCTCCTTACAGAACTTCTTGTAAATACTAGAATTCAAGATTTAATCATTCGAGAAAATCTTGGTAAAGTGTCGTTGGCACTATTCAGAGTAGCCCATGAAGGTCAAACATATAAAATTTACGAAGTTATTCCAATAAGCCTGTATCGTGAATCATCATTCTATAGAGTGGCAAGTGAATATTTTAGAAATCCAATGCAATTGGCAAGTCAACTGTCTAAAGTTCTTTCTCCAAGCGAAGCTATTCTAAAGAATCTTTCAAATCCGAAAGCTGAGGAAAATTCAAATCTGATAAGAGCAGTGAACGGTTTATATAGATTTGTGATTTTAGGGAATATGCAAGGATGGTTTGATTTTCTAAGAGAATTGTGGAATGCTCATGAGAAGAGGAAGGATAAGTCGGGTGGAAGCATATATCTTAAACTGTTAAAGATGCTTTCATATGTGTGATAAGAATTGATGATAAATGATTATTATAAAATAGTTTTAAATAAATGGTTTAAAGATAAAAGTGAAAGAAGATTTATCAGCTTCACATTATCTACAATTCAGAAAAATTGGAGAGAAAAGAACATCTTCATCATAGAAGCTCCCACAGGATATGGAAAATCCACGATTTCAGCAACTATTGCATTATATACATTCAATGAAGAATTGAAAACCATTATAGCTTTTCCTCTGAGAACACTACTTGAAGATCAATTTGAAAAATTTAAAACATTAGTTAACAAAGAATTTCTTGGAAAAAGATATATGCACAATCCTGAATCCAGATATTTGATAAAGCCTATCACACTTACAACTGTCGACACACTTTCACTAACATTTTTCGGAATTCCTCCAGAGGATCTGGATAAAGCTGTTAAATATTGGAGTGGAACCTCTTCAGGATCACTAGGCCACTATCTCTTCTCAATAACCTCAACAACACTCTCAAATCTAATTTTAGATGAAGTTCACTTACTTTCCGATTCAACAAAATCATTAAATTTCCTCTTAGCTTTGATGAGAATAGTCTTAGAAAATGATCAAAAACTAATTTTAATGTCTGCGACTATTCCAACAGTATTAGAGAATCTTCTAAAACAGAAGCTTTCCCAGAGTTTAGAAAAAATGTTATTTGTAAAATTTTGTGATAAAAACGGGAATTCAACATTTCACTGTGGCGATGAACATTTCATTAATGAACGATTAAACAAAAAATATGATGTAACGTTGATGGATGTTGAAGAATTCAACAAATACCAACAAATTATAAAATACATCAATCTATACAAAGATAAGTATAGACGTATAATTGTGGTGTTTAACACTGTTAATGATGCCATCAACCTCTATAATAATTTAAACCTTAAGGATTTTACTAAAATCCTTCTCCATTCAAGATTCAATGAAAAAGATAAGGAAAGTAAGATTGAAAAATTAAAGAAACTTAGAGAAAAAGAAAAATATATTATAGTGTCAACACAGGTCATAGAGGCTGGAGTGGACATTTCATCTAATCTTTTCATCACTGAAATTGCTCCTGCAAATTCACTGGTTCAAAGAATCGGCAGATTTCTGAGATATGAAGGTGAAAACGATGGCAAAATATTAATTTGGTATGAAGTAGATGAGAAAGGCCTCCTCAAACGTCTATCGAATGGAAAAAGCTACTATAAAGTTTATGATTGGGACCTCACTCATCGAACTTTAATGCAGCTAGTGAAAAATAAGGATAACATTAATTTTCATATTCCAACTGCGAAGGGCATATTTGGATATAAAGATCTCATAGATAGCGTTTACACGGAAAACTGCTTCAACATCGACGAGAAACGTGTAAGCAATTTAATTAAAATACTTTTAAGCTTCGAATCCGTCTCCTATAGAGCGGTAAACGAATTCTTCAACTTAGAAGGAAGTTTCGTCAGAGATTCATTATTGATTTCCATAATTCCAAGGCAGGTCATAAGCAGTTTAATTGAGGAAGACTATCTGAAAATGGATTACTCTGCTTTTATAAGGTTATTAATTCCAATCTCACTTAATACTTTTAAAGGCTTCCTTTTAAAAAAGCCGCCGATCATAAACGGCATAGTCTTAAAAGAGAAGAAGAAGGAATCTGGAAAGGAAAGATTAAAGGTAAAAGCATTAGAAGACGTCTCAAATCTGAAAGTTTCTGTGAGATATCCGTCGAGCTTTATGAGATTCCTAGTTAAAAATAATATTGTATCTTTCATGGTTGATGCAGAATATGATTCGAAGAGAGGGCTGATATTAAATGAAAGGTGAACATGACATTTTAAGCTATTATTATGAATCCGACGGCAAAATACATTTAGAATTTCTAAATGACCATGTAAAAAGGGCTTTAGATTACATTAAATTTTCTAGAGAATCTAAGCTTTTCAAATTTTCCAAAAATCTTTTACCCCTAGAAGTAGATATTCACGATCTTTCCAGACTCTCAATAATCTTCCACGATACTGGAAAAATCTTCTATCAAAAAATGTATCGATCTCTAGATGGAGGAAAATATATTTCCTTTAGAGGCCATGAATATTTCTCCTCCTACATCTTTGAAAAATTCTTGAAAGAAACTATTGATCAAAACCTGAACAGGAATGTCAATATGGAAATATACAATTATTATAATATATGTTCATTTGCAATTCTATTTCACCATCATGCGATGAATGTAAACTTAAGGAAACCTCCTAAATCTGTTAACAAACACCTTCAATATACATTAAAGATTATTGATGGCCTAAAATTTCTAAACACATTTCTATTAGACAGTGAAAAACCTGTCTTTAACAGCGTTATAGAACGTTTAAAAAAAGAAATTTCATACCCCTTTTTCTATACTGAAATGATCAGATATATTGATAAAAAAATGGTTGATCTTTGGAGAATGGTGATGACATATCCAAAATATAAAAAGATATCATTGATGCTACTATCCATACTTTTAACCGCCGATAATCTTGCAGCCAGAGAATTAAGGGGCTATGGAGGTTCAAGATTTCATATGGCTCTAAAAGATTTTTACAATTATTATTTGAAACCTTAAATTTGAGGATAGCATATGCGTCTATACCAGCAGCTACCACACTTTCTCTTCCATTTAACTTCAGGTATAATTTCTCCTTTCAGTATTTTTCTAGTTTTCTCTATTATTTTTAT
>JAGGZO010000013.1 GCA_021161995.1 Candidatus Aenigmatarchaeota archaeon | reverse complement strand
CTGTTGTATATAACCTTTGTGTTTCTTGCTTCTTCTTTGTCCATGCCAGCTTCTATCAAAGCGTTTATGATTTCATCATTTCTTCTCTTTAATACTACATCGTCAGGTATTTCACCGTTTAAAATTGCTTTGTATACACCTTCTTCCAATGGTTCAACAACTATGTAGAATCTGTTGTGTTTGTTTGGAGATTTTGCTTCTATTGGCTGTGGTGTTTTAGATAGCACTGTTTCTCTGTAAACTACGATAGGCGGAGACATTTCTATATCCAGACCCATCTCTCTTAGCTTGTTGAATACCTTAGCTTCTAAATGCAATTCACCCAAACCAGACACTAGGTATTCACCGGTTTCTTGGTTTATTTTAACTTTCAAGACAGAATCCTCTTTTGCGATTTTATTCAAAGCTTCTACTAGTTTGGAGAGCTCCATTGGATTCTTTGGTTCGATAGCTTTTGTGACTACAGGTTCAAACAAGTGTTTTATCTCTGCGAAAGGTTCTATTGGATGGTCTGCATCGCAGACGGTTTCGCCCGTAAATGCTTCTGGTATACCAACTATAGCAACTATGTTACCAGCTGTAACCTCATCTACAGGAATTCTTTGTATACCTTTGTAGATTGCAACCTGTTGTATCTTCTTCTTTTTACCTGTTGAAACAAGCAAAACATCTTTACCCTTATGAACTTTACCGGAGAATAGTCTTGCTGTTGCAACAAAACCCACATGAGGGTCAGGAACCATTTTGGTGACTATTGCTGCTAAATGACCATTTGGGTCACATTTTAACATTTGCTGACCAACTTCGCTGTTTATGTCACCAAGCCAAATTTTTGGTAGTCTGTATTTTTGTGCCTCTACAGGAGAAGGTAAGTGCTTGATGATCATATCTAATACTACTTTATGTAATGGTGCCATCTTTGCCAATTCATCATCTCTATCTTCACTTGCTAATTGAATTATTTCCTTGAACGTTATGCCCGTTTCTTGCATGAATGGTAGAGAAATAGCCCATCGTTTCTTCGCAGAACCAAAAGCAACGCTGCCGTTTTGAACAGCAACTTTCCATTGGTTCTTATATTCCTTTGGAGCGTATTGATCTATCAACAAATTAACATCTTTTATCAGTTTTTGAAACCTTTCCATCATTTTGTCTGGTGTTAGCTTTAACTCTTTGATTAATCTATCGACTTTGTTTATGAACAAAACCGGCTTAACATACTCTCTCAGAGCCTGTCTGAAAACAGTTTCAGTCTGAGGCATGATACCTTCTACTGCACAGATCAAAACAATAGTACCGTCTACAGCTCTCATCGCTCTTGTTACATCACCACCAAAATCAACGTGACCGGGTGTATCTACTAGGTTGATCAAATAATCTCTATCTTTGTATTCGTGAACCATCGAGACGTTTGCGCCATAAATTGTTAGTTGTCTTTCTCTTTCCTGTTCGTCGAACCACGTATACATTACCTTGCCAGCCATTTCCTCTGCTAACATACCGGCTCCTGCCATCAAGTTATCTGTTAGTGTTGTTTTACCGTGGTGTACGTGTGAACTGGTCGCTACGTTTCTAATTCTAGTTGGGTCTTTCATTACTTCCTTGATTCTGTCAATCATCGATTTGCCTGCCATTCTTTCACCAAATTCCGATACTTAAAATTGTTTATTTTATTCGTTTTTAAATTTTTAGAAAAAACACTAAACCAGTTAGCATAACAACATATGATAGAGAAAATAAGGGAACTACCTTGCACCTTCAGCTTCTTTCTCTATTCTTTCCTTCTCTCTTATCGCATAACTCTTTGTTGAATCATTGTTGCTTGCAGCTATTAATTCTTCGGCCAGAGCTAAAGCCATTTCGCCAGCACCAACAGCCCTTCTATAGCTAGAGTTAACTATGTTTCTTAAAGCTATATCAACTCTTCTTTGTGGGGAAGTTGTTACAGCACTCCTAACTATGACACCTCCTACTTGGTAGGAGATAACCTCTTCTCTTGGGGCGGCGTTTTCAACTGCTCTTACCAAAATTTCGATGGGGTTCTTTTTAGTTCTTTTTTCAATCATCTCGAACGTTTTCTTGATTATTTCGTATATTTTTTCAGTTTTTCCAGTACATCTATCGCTGGTTATGAAATGTTTTTTACCTTTATGGCCGGGAACCATCATTTTGTTCATTAACCTTTCAACTATATTCAGATTCATCTTGCCGAATCTTGTGTTTGCAAATCTACCATAGGTTTTTGGGATAACTCTTGGTTCTAAATTGATATATCTAACTAAACCAGGATCTTTCACTTCTACCCCTTCAAAAGACCATCGATTAAACAATTTTACGTTTTGTTGGTTGATTAATGACTTTTTCTTCTTCATGATAAATCAATTTGCGATGAGAAAATATTTAAACTTTTTTTGTTGCGAGAATAAAAGTGAGCGTAGTTTATAACATCTCGATCAACGCTTGAGATAACACTTTTTTATTTATTTTTCTTCTCATGATTACTTTATGGTGGTTAAGTTAAAAGATTTGAGTATAGATGAAATAGAGTCTTTGATTTATGATACTAAAGATTTCATTGATTTGAAGAGAGGGTTAGAAGAGATTGGCCACAAATTTAATGCTGGTAAAAAAGGTCTTATTAAAGCCCATTCTATAGCTCTAAGATATTGGTGGAAATACAGAGAAAATTGTTTGCCCTTAGAATCTATTCCTGAAAAAGAACCAGACTATTTACCTGGTAGTGTCGTGAAAAATTCTTGCAATACTTTGAAGATCGTTGGTATTTTCCATGGACCTGATGGGAAAAATTTTTCTAAATTCTACAGGTCCAAAATAGCTGAGATGACTAAAAGAGACAGAGATGTAATATTTTACTACGAAAGCGGTTTTGAACGAGAATATATACCTAAGAAAATACAAGGCACTGAATTTATCTCTTTTGATGATCATTGTGTATTTTCTCTATCAGATGCTCTAAAACTTTTAGGGCAATTCCTTGTGGGTGAGTTGATATATATCTTATATAGATCGAAGATAGGTTCGGTTTTTTTAGATGAACATGAAAAAATATTTCTTGAGACTGAAAGGAAAATAAGATCTTCTCATAATCCAGAGAAGTATATTCTCATAGCAAGAGAAGTGACGAAAAGAGCAAAATTACCACCACATCTTTCTCTCCATTATGTAAATCTTGTTGATGGTTTGTATAGAAAAGTCGCTTTTGAAAGAAGTAATCATATGGCACACTATGTTATGGAAGAACTTCTGTATGGGGATTGTGTAAACATTTATGCTCTAGTTGGACAAGGTCATGAAGGTGAAATAGAGTATATAGTAAAAAGAGAATTGGAAGAGTATGAATCTCCAAGAGATTTAGAGTATTTGAAATTTGAAAAATAGTTAAAAAGACTATCTAGCTGGTTTTTGCTTCTTACCCTTTAATATTGCATCTAAAGAAACACCGTTAACAGCTATAACTTTATACTTTATACCCCACATCGTACCGATAGGACCTTTTTGGCTGCCACCCAAAGGTTCTATTATGACTTCATCATGCTCGTTTATGTGTTCTATTGCATGATTACCCGGAACGAAAGCAGTAACTTGCTTACCATTCTTTACTAGCTGAACTCTCACAGCTTTAATCATACCAGAGGACGGGTTTTTCTGCTCCACTTCTCTTTTCTCTATTACAATACCCCTAGCTTGTGGAGCACCTTCAATAGGGTCCCTTTCCCATAATTTTAAAACTCTGTATTTGTATCTGTAATCACTCCATCTAAATTTCTTCCTCATTTTTATCAATTTTCTTGCACTGAATTCTCCTCTAGGCACTATATCACCTTCAACTCATCTACACCATAATGTCTTTCTAACAATTCTTTATAAATTTTTAGGTTCCTCCTGTTTCTACCAATAACCAAACCTCTTACCGACCTATCGACTCTTATTTCAATTGTTTTTTTACCATTCTCATTCCTCACTTTTAGTGAAATTACTCTTGGTATGGCTTTTTTAATAAATTCTACCACATCCCTAGAATATTCAAAAACTTTGACTCTTTTACCTAAAATTCTTTCAATCATTTTTATTAGCATTCCCCTTTGTCCCAATACTTTTTTCAGGTCACCCTCATCAACTAGAACATAAACAACATCATCTCTAATGATACAATCTTTAACATTAGCATTAGTTATATTCTCAAACAGCGTTATTATTCTTATTGTCTCTGTGTCAAACACTATCGTCATAGTAGATCATTTTTTTATTACTATTGTTGTTACTGGAAATGGCTTACCGCAGAGAGTACCAAGCTCTCTGCTAGTACCCTCAAACACTTTAATTTTTTTCTTGTCATCAACAGCATAGTAGATGTCGTCTTTAATGTTATCAGGTGCGTTTTCTGCTATTATAACAAATTTTGGCTTGTTAGTCTTTAAAAATTTAATCGATTCCCTATAGCCAAGAATAGCCTTACCTGCTCTAACAGACTCCTTAACAAGTTTTACGATGCTTTCTGTTTCACTCATCTTCCTCACCTAGTAATGATGTAATTTCTACTTTTCCAGTACCAGCAGGTACTAAGTTACCTATCATTAAATTTTCGAATAAACCTTTTAAAGGATCTTTCGCTCCTCTCGCAGCAGCATTTGTTAAATGTTTAGTTGTTTCTTCGAATGACGCTCTGGCTAAAACAGACTCTTTCCTGCCTGCTACACCATATCTTCCTATTGGTTTAACATCTCCGCCAAAAGTCATTATATCTGCTACTAAACTCAAAAACCTTATATCTACATCCAGGCCCTGTTCTTGCATTGCTTTGTAAGCTTCTTCTATTACCAAATTCCTAGCTGCCTCTATACCTAAAACCTTAGCTATTTCGTGTGGATTATTGGAATAGGTTCTAGAATGGTCTACTTCTTCCATCTTTAAAATTTCAGCTAGATTTGAGCCAAAAGTTTGTATGATCCAATCATCACCTTCTCTTATAACTATAGCGTTTTCTATTCCCTTTACGCCATCGACCACTAAAGCAGCTATCCTTTCTTTTAGCGTCCTTAGTTCCTTCACTGTTAACTCTTTCTTCGGTTTGATTGACAAATAGGTTCTTTTCTTATGAATTTCAATTTTTTTTACTTTCTTCTTTATCACTTCTTCCATTACGTGTATGTATTTTGGATTTTCTGGCTTAATCTCAATCGAGTTTTCCGATAGATTAATAGTAACTTCAGCTACGTTTTCAATTCTTTTTTCAATTATCTTTTTTGCAAACTCAATTGCATGTTTTTCTGTATTGTGTTTTGATTTTAGGTATATTGTCATAGAAGGTGTTTCTAATTCCTTTCTCGCATCGAAGATTTCTATGAGCCTTGGAAGACCTAACGTAACTTTTAAACCTACTGAACCAGCTACATGATAAGTTCGCATCGTCATTTGCGTGGCAGGCTCAGAAATACTCTGAGCTGTAAGAATACCTATTGCTTCGGCTGCCTCAAACCTAGAGTTAACGAATTCAGCATAGACTTTTTCTATTAGCCTTTTTCTTTTTTCTTTGCTAAACTTATGTTTCTTGCTAACTCTATCTATTTCTTCTTTTAGATATTCTGGAAGTTCCTCCCACATCTTTTCATAAATCCTTTGCGATTTCTTCGACATTTATACCACCTTTTCTAATCTTACTTGGGTCTAAACCATCTTCTCCAGCTAAAAACTGAATTATTTTACCGCCAGTATCTCTAACTGTACCATCATATTCTACAACTAAATCTTGTAGTGCACCTATCAATCTCCTCTCCATGTAACCAGAGTGTCTTGTTTTAACAGACTTATCCATTAGACCTTCTCTTGAGTTCATCGCATCGAAGAAGAACTCAAACACATTTAGTCCATCAACAAAACCTCTACTTACAAAACCTTTTGCATTTAGGCTGATAACACCCCTTTCGAAGTGTGGAAATACTCTTTGCCAATAACCCCTCTCTATTCTTTCACCCATGATTCTTTCTTGACCAATTGCACCGCTCATCTGTACAAAGTTAACCAATGAACCTCTTGCACCAGATGCACTCATTGCAAACACTTCAGTACCTCTTTTTATGTTGCTTATTACCAAATTGTTTATTTCAGTAATCATCTTGTTTATCTCTCTGTTAATAAACTGTTCTAAACTCTCTTTTGGAGTTCTACCAATTAACAATTGCAATTTACCCTGTTTGTATTCCTCTATTAGCTTGTTAACTTCTCTATTACCTTTGTGTAATATTTCTCTAATTTTCTTCTTGACATCTTTTGGTAATCTATAATCAGCTAATGAAATTGAGAATCCATGAATCGATAAGAAGTATAAAGAAAGCTGAGATATTTTTTCGATAAATTCTTTGGCAAAATATGGGCCATACCTTTTCTCTATTATGTCTATCAAAACACCATTTTCACCAACAGTAGCTTTGTCTATTGCGCCTTGAATTAGTTTGCCATTCTTTATTATAACTCTACCTTCTTTGTTTGCTTCTTCTTTTAATGCAGATAGTTTACCTTTTGTTTCTAGTGAGATATCATCTGGGATAAACACGCTAAATATTTCCTTGCCTGTTAGATATCTCTTCTTTGGTATCTCAACATCTCTATCAACAAATCTTACCAATAAAACAGCATCTTCGTATTTTATTTTTCTTTCTCCGTATGTTAGCAAGAATAATCCAGATATGTGGTCGTGTATTAGTGAAATTATTGGCCCAGAATATCTTGGGCTTCTTATGTGTTTTTCTACGCTCATTAACATTTCGGCTTCAGCCATCGCCTCTTTTGATTGTGGCACATGCAAATTCATTTCATCTCCATCAAAGTCTGCATTGTAAGGTGTACAAGAGCATAAATTCAATCTAAATGTTCTGCTCTTGAATACCCTTGCCTTATGGGCCATCATGCTCATTCTATGCAGAGAAGGTTGTCTGTTGAAGAGCGTGACATCGCCATCCAACAAATGCCTTTCAACTATGAAGCCTGGTTCCAGTTGTTCTGCAATCATTTCTTTGTTTTTGTCAGTTATTTTTAATCTTATACCATCTGATCTTATTACGTAATTTGCACCAGGCCACTTATTTGGTCCATTTAAAATCAAATTCTTCAAGAACTCTAGGTTTTCTTCATTGACAACTTCAGGAACTGTTAATTCTTTTGCAACTTCTTCTGGTACACCCACTTCATTTATTCCTATGAAAGGATCCGGACTTATTACAGTTCTTGCAGAAAAGTTAACTCTCTTACCTAGTAAGTTATGCCTAAACCTACCTTCTTTTGTTTTAAGCCTTTGTGCTAGTGTCTTCAAAACTCTACCCGATCTATGTCTTGCGGGTGGTATGCCACTTAGTTCATTATCGAAGTAAGTAGCGACATGATATTGTAATAGCTCCCATAGATCTTTGATTATGAAATCTGGTGCACCTAATTCTAAAGTTTCTTTTAATCTTTCGTTTATTCTTACAATATCAACTAACTTGTGTGTCAAATCATCTTCACTTCTCTCACCGTTTTCTAATGTAATTGAAGGTCTCATCGTAACCGGCGGAACTGGTAATAAAGTGACGATAAACCATTCCGGCCTTGATTTTATTCCGATTAGTTTTAAATCTTCATCCGGTATTTTCTCAAAGATTTCTCTAATCTTTTGTGCAGGAACTTCTTCATTATCGAACTTGAACGTGTATGGCTTTAGTAATTTAACTTTTGGTTGTTTTGCATTACAGTGTGGGCATGTTTTAGGAGAATTCTTTATAAGTTCAGAGAGTTTGATTTTACCATTCTTTATTTGAGATTCTTTGTACATTATTCTTCCACATTTCTTACATGTTACTCTTAACAAATTGTAGACATGTCTTATGAACAATGGGTTGATAACAGGCTTAGCTAGCTCTATGTAACCAAAGTGTCCAGGACATTGACCAAATCTTCCACCACAGGTTCTACATCTTAAACCTGGATCGACGGTACCCAGCCTTGGATCTGTTATGCCCCCTTCAATCGGATAACCTTCTTCATCGTACAAATCTATTTTTGTGATTTTAGCAAATGCCATTTTCTTTACAGTTTCTGGATCCATAACCCTGAATTCTACACCAACTATCTTACCAAGGTCTTTATCTACTTTTAGCCTTGGAAATATCATCATTGACATTAACTCATCTAACAAAAGCTTGAAAGCATAACTCATCTCTACTTCAGCAACATCATCTCCTCTACATATTGGACATACGTATCTGTTCCTTATATAATCCTTTATTGCCAAGACGCCACATTTGGTACATATTGGAACTGTTGTTTTGTCTGAGTCGAACCTCTCTTTTAGAGTTATTGCTGCACCATGTGCTATTAATACGTCCTTTTCCATCTCACCTAATCTTAGACCACCTTCTTTTGCCCTACCTTCTGTCGGTTGTTTTGTTAATAGAGTTACAGGACCTCTTGCTCTTGCATGGATCTTGTTTGAAACTAAATGATCTAGCTTCATGTAAAATACGACACCAATGAATATCCTAACATTATAAATTCTACCTGTTCTTGGGTCAAACATCGTTTCTCTTGAATCTTCTCTAAAACCAAGTTGTTTTAACATTTCAGACAATTCTTCTTCTCTCACAGGATCGAAGGCAGATGACTTTATTATTCTACCTTTCAATGCACCTACTTTACCAGCTATTAGTTCTAGTAATTGTCCTGCAGTCATCCTGCTTGGTATGCCATGGGGATTGAATATTATATCCGGAACGATGCCTTGAGAAGTAAATGGCATATCTTCTTGTGGTATCAAAGTACCAATGACACCTTTCTGACCGTGTCTTGTCGCAAATTTATCTCCTATCTCTGGAATTTTCAAATCTCTAACAACAACCTTGACCATTTTATTTCCTTCAGATGTTTGAGTTATGAAAACTCTATCTACAACACCCTTATCTCTATGTCTTAATTTAATGCTGGTTTCTCTTATGTTTTCAATACCAGTAATGAATTCATCTACCTTGCCCAGAAATCTTAATGGTGAAACCCTTCCGATCAATACTTGGTCAGATTTTACTTCTGTTTCCGGTGGGACAATACCATCTTCATCCAAATGTTTGTAAGCATCTTCTCCAAGATAACCTTTAACTCCCGGTTGCGGTATACCTATTTTATCTTCCTGACCACTAACATACCTATTCTCAACAGCTTCATACGTTCTAAACATGTAACTCCAGAACAAACCTCTTTGTATTGAACTTTTGTTGAAAATTATGGCATCTTGCATGTTGTAACCGCCAGAAATTATAGCAACAACAACATTTTGACCGTTTGGATGGTCTTTGAAATTAAAAGCATCGTGAGTATAAGTTTGAACTAATGGTAATTGGCCATAAATAAGAACGTTAGACTTTGTATCGGTTCTTGTTGGATAATTTGTAGAGTAAACAGAAATAGCCTGACCAGACATCTTAGCTCCGTAGTTTACTCTGTCACCTCTATCGAATTCTGGATATGGAATCAGAGAAGCATGTAAACCAAGAATAACAGAAGGATGTAACTCTAAATGCGTATGTTTTTCAGTTAATTCTTCTGGAGTAGCAGCTATTAGTGCATTTTCTTCCTCTTCGGCATCCAAATATTCTATCACACCCATTTCAGCTAGGTCGGACCATTTCAATTCACCTTTCTTTAATTTTTCAATGTGTTCTTTGGTTAGCTTTGGTTTCCCATTCTCCACAACAATCAGCGGTCTTCTTACTCTCCCAGAATCTGTAGTTACTCTAACTTCCTCCTTGAATGGTAAGTATGCAACGTTTATTTCTTTTGGTAAAACTCCTTCTCTTCTGAGTTTTCTTATTTTCTCTACAAATTTCTCTGGATTAGAGATTTTTCCTTGATATTCTCCATCTATATACAAATGTGCTTTTGTCATGATCATTCACCCTTTATACCAGCTACTTCCAGGATTTTTTTAACAACTTTATTCCTTGTTTTATCATCTATACCATGAGTAATTTCGGCAAATAATGCTAAATGCTTTCTCAAACCTATTGTAGCACCCTCCGGCGTTTCAGCTACACACAGTTTACCGAAATGGGTTGGATGCAGCTCTCTTGCCTCGAAGTGCTCTTGCGTTGTTTTTAGTGGTGAATGTACATATCTCATGTGAGATATAGATTTATTCAAGTTATCTTTTCTCAATATTTGACATGTACCTGTTCTTCCACCAACCCATGTACCGACTGCCATCGCGGAAATGATTTGGTTTGTTAGAATGTTTGATTCAACAACAGCTTGCAATGGAGGCAATCTACCTCTCCTAGCCAATTTTTGATAATTATAAGAAATTCTGTTGATTAGACCTTGTCTTCCAAGTAAAACACTCCTGAATAGTATCTCTAGTAAATCTCCAGCTAACCTCAATCTTTTATTTGAGTAATGGTCTATATCATCTTCTTCTTGTTTACCTAAAGCAACTTTTATCATTCTTTCAACTATCTTTGCTAAAAATATAGCCTTTTTCAATCTATCCTTTTTGGATTGGCCAAGATGCAGTAGTAGGTATTTATCTATAAGATTTTGAGCTCTTTGCTTTCTAAGTCTCTTTTGAGGAATTCTCAAATATTTACCGATTTCGTCTATAGCATCTTCTTTTGTTAAGACCTCGTATTCGTACAGGTTTATCAAAAACTCTTCTTGGACTTCAGGGTCATCTGATATTGCATTTAGTATGTCAACATCCTTTTCCAAGCCCAATGCTTTTAATAGTATTACAACAGGGAATTTGTGTAAAGCAGAAAAAGTTATTGTTACTATACCATTCTTCTTCAACTCTATTAAATGCTTGGTTATGTAACCCTCTCTTTCAGAATTTATTCTTGCACTAACTAAGGCATTAGCTGTATTTGTTTTTGTTATTACAGGCTTATTGGAGGCGATCTCTTCGACTAAAACCAGAATCCTTTCAGCACCATTTATTATAAAGTAACCCCCAGGATCATCTGGGTCTTCATGAACCATTTTTAACTCTTCTCTACTCATTTTAGACAAGGGACATATGTCAGATTTGACCATTACCGGTAACTCACCAAAATAAACATAAACCGGTTCACTCTCGATTCCGCCTAATACTGTTGTCATTTCAATGAATAATGGTGCAGAGTACGTCAAATCTCTTAATCTGGCTTCAAAAGGTAAAATTCTTCTTACTGAGCCATCAGATTCTCTCAGGCTAGGTTCACCTATTTTTATATCTCCTAGAACGATTTTTAGATCACCTAGTTCTGGTATATCTGGCTTTATTGTTCCAATGCTCTTTATGATTCGTGGTAGCCTTCTTTTTACAAAATCATTGTAGGATTCTAACTGATACTTATTCCAGTAACTTTCCTTTATAAAACTATTCAATAATGTTGACATGACGATACTGGCGTCTGATCCATAAATCATATGTTTATTCTCTATCATTTTTTCACCACAATTCTATAATAAACAGATTTTTTACCCATGAACTCTCTAGTTATCTTGAGTACATCTCCAGGTTTAGCTCCAATTTCCTTCACAACAGGGTCTGTGGCGAGAATTCTAGGTAGTTGCTTTTCTTTTATACCGTATTTCTTTAGAAGAGTCTCTTTCTCTTCTTCAGAAAGTATTTCGTGCTTGGGTACTAATACATGATCCAAAATGCTTTTTTTCTTCAATCACTCACCCATAGTAATCCAAGATACGAATTTCGTATATATCTTTATATACCGAAATATTTAAAAGGTTTTCGCTTATCTCCAATATAATAGACAGAATACTATCTATTCTTTTTTTAATCGTGATTTACACCGCTTTCTACAGAATTAAATTGAATTTAACCTTAAAAAGCATTTTTATTCTATGACAGAAAACGAGAAGAAAGATGAAATATTGGAATTGATAAACAAACTGAGAGAAAAAGGCTTTTCACCAGAGATATACTTGCTCTTTGAAGGAACAAAACCGCTTAAAGTAATGATAAAAGACGCTATAAGGCGTGATAATAAAGAGTTGCTTAATATATTGAACGAATCTATAGATGCTGAAAAAACATACTTTAGAATGGTGAGATTGCTAAGGTCAATAAAAGATTATCCATGGGTTGTTGATAGAACGATAGTAGAAAGAGCTATAAGGCTTGTAATACAGTATGAATATGAGTTTGGTAATTTTGTCGATGAAATAATTGCAGAAAAATATGAGAATGCTAGAGCAAAAATAGAAACTCTTGGCATGCTTGCAGAGAGAATAAACGACATAATAAAGGACTTTGAAGACAGTATATCCAGTTTTTAGTCGTTTATTAAATTATACTTCCAGAATAATTTTTAGGAGAAAATATGGCAAAGAAAACCAATACAACACTTGGCTTAGAAGAAAACATAGAAGCAGTGCTAGCATACCTATTAGGCTTTGTATCAGGAGTATTCTTGTTGATAGTGGAGAAGAAGAACAAGTTTGTCAGATTCCATGCAATGCAATCAACAGTATTGTTCCTGTGCATGACAATCTTGAATTTTGTACTGGGGTTCATACCATTCATAGGTTGGATGCTAGCAGGGCTTATAAGCCTAGTAGGATTAATACTCTGGTTAGTATCTATGTACAGAGCATACAGAGGAGAAAAATTTAAATGGCCAATAGTAGGTGAGTTTGCAGAGAAAAAAGTTTAAACCCATTCTACGTATTTTCCATTTTTTTGTATGTAGTTAACGAATCTCTTGTAGGTTCTGTTTGTTGATAGTGTTCTGGAATCTCCTATTGCAATTAGTTTTCTCTTAGCTCTTGTTATAGAAACGTTTAACCTTCTTAAATCAGTCAGAAAACCTAGCTCAGCTTTTCTATTACTTCTCACGAAAGAGAGAATTATTATTTCCTTCTCTCTTCCTTGGAAGCCATCTACACTATGAACTTCTATATCTTCGGGTATCAAAGATTTTATCAAATCCACTTGATCATCGTATGGTGTTATTACTCCAATCCATTCTTTCTCTACCCCCGTTTTCAAAAACTCTTTCACAAGTTGCTTTACTATTTCTGCTTCCAGCTTGTTTTCTCTTGATTTAGAGTCTTTTCTTTGCCTTTCCCATTTGTTTTTGTTTTTGCTAGTATCAACAAAAACGATCGGCTCCTTTAAATCGAGTATTTCCACAAACCTCTTCGGTTCTTTTATTGGTAGATCAGCAAGCGTTATATTCTTGACACTTTCATCAGCTATTAATTTAGAGCCATAGAATTCTTTGTTCGGAAACTCCATTATTTTTTCATTCATTCTGTATTGTATTCTTAGCATCGATGAGTTTTCTGGATGACTTATTATTAGTTTTTCAAACAGCGTGTCTGCTAGATCTTTTGCTTCTTCACTTAATATGGTTGGTGGTAATTGTCTATGATCTCCAGCTATAACAAATCTCTTGGCTTTGTTTATCGGAATTAACGCGCTGGGTGTTGTTGCTTGAGAACCTTCATCTATTATGGCAACATCAAATTCAATCCCTTCAAGAAATTCTAAGCCAGCTGATGAGTTAGTTGCAAGTACGACATCAACATCTTTTATTATTTTTTGTATTGCCCTTTCTTCTAGCTTTTTAGCTTGTTCATATAATCTTTTTGCCTCTTTGTTGAGAGAAATCCATGTGGCCATGCTTTCTATGAGCTTTGCTGGTATACCTCTTGAACCTTTTCGTTTCATCGCGAGTTTCATTATTTCTTTATCACCCAAACCTCTGCGCCATTCTGATACAGGTCTTTGGAATTTGTTTCTCTTTTTGAGTAATTTTTCGGCTTTTTCTCTCAATCTTTCAGCTCTTTTGTAAAGATTTATGGATTCTAGTTTGAATGCAAGTGTGGTTTCTTTCAACTTTTTTGCTGCTCTTGCTGGATGACCCAATCTAACTAACTTGACTTTATCTGCTAGACCAGCAACTAGGTTATCCACAGCTACATTACTTTCAGCTGTAGCCAAGACTTTATGACCTCGTTTAACTTCCTGGATTATTAGCTCTATTAATGTTCTTGTTTTTCCTGTTCCTGGTGGACCATGGACCAAGAAGAAATCCTTTGATCCTAGAGCGAGGGAAACTGCCTCTAACTGACTCTCGTTTAGATCATCATCTACCGGTGTAAAGCTTACCTTCTTTGGTTTTTTTGGTTTTTCTTTAAGCAACAAGAACTTAATTGCTTTTTTACCGTATTCAGTCAGATTGTTAAGATTTTCTATCATCCTTTTGAAAGTTATATCGTTTGCATAAAGGTCGATTCTTACCTCGTTTGTTAAAGCCCATCTGTAAATCTGATCTACAGCAACCGTTATAAATCTCTTACCCTTTTCTACAACGGTTCCAACCAAATTACTAGCTAAAGGATTACCCCTACTTATCAAAACCAAATCTCCGACTTTTATTTCTGTTTCGAATGGTTTGCTTCTACCAAACTTAACTAGAATATAGCCTAACTCTTTCCCAATAACTTTACCCTTTAGATTTAGTATTGCTCTACCCCTCTTTTCCCTTTCTTTTCCAGAGATCTTAGAAATCTCGCTACGCATTGCGTTTATTTCAGCATTTCTTTCCAACGTTATCAATTTTTTTAAATGATTTATGAACCGCTTCTCAGTCTTCCCCATCGAATAGCAATAGAATAAGTGTATTTAAAAACATAGTGATGAGAAAAGCGGACCGGCCGGGATTTGAACCCGGGTCTCAGGCGTGACAGGCCTGCATCCTTGGCCGCTAGACGACCGGTCCT